>DAONOU010000021.1:0-18110 GCA_035409265.1 Arachnia sp.
CGAATGCAACGGACACTTCACGATTTCCCCGGACCCGAGCTTCACCGTCACAGACTCCGAGGGCACGGAATGCCCCGTCACGACGCCGTCCTCGTCTCCTACCGTCACCCGCTCGCCGACGCCGGGGGCGCGCCGGTGGAAGTCGACGTACAGCGGGTGTTCGAACGCCAGGCAGCACATGAGCTTGCCGCAGGCGCCCGCGATCTGGAGCGGATTGGGCGGGAGCCCCTGCACGCGCGCGAGCCGCAGCGAGACGGGCTCGAAGTCGACCAGGAACGTCGTGCAGCACAGCTCACGCCCGCACGACCCGATGCCGCCGATCAGCCGGGCCGCGTCGCGCGAGCCCACCTGCCTGAGGTCGATGCGCGCGTTCAGCCCGCGGGCGAGGTCGCGGAGCAGCGCGCGGAAGTCGACCCGGTGCGGGGCCGTGTAGTAGACGGCGACGAGCCGGTCGACGTCCGGGAGGCTGTCGACGTAGTCGACGCCCACCACCTTCATCGGCAGCCCGTGCGTGGCGATCAGGCCCCGGGCGACGTCGGCCGCCTCTGCGCGAAACGCGCGGTTGGCCTTGTCGCGGCGCAGGTCGGCGTCGCTCGCCGCGCCCCGGCAGACGGGGATGGCCCCGAGGTCCTCGGGGACCTCCTCGGCGGCCCACACGACCTGCGCGACCTCCACCCCGTCCTCGGTCGGATAGCGCACCCATTGCCCGACGCGGTACTGGCCGTCGCCGGGGTCGAGGTAGTGCAACTGGCCGTGCCTCTCGAACGCGACGGCCATCACCCGTGCCATGGACTCAGCCTAGCCTGATGGCCGGGCACCCTTTCAGCGGTTAGGAGCGCTTGGCCTCCTTGGCGCGCCAGCGGGCGAGCGAGAACGCCGCGTCGACGCCCGCGCGGCCGCCGCCCACGCAGAAGAACAGGATGCCGACGGCCGCCAGCAGCAGGTCGCGGTCGCCGATGAAGCCGTCGATTCCGGGGCGGAACACGCTGAAAGCGCCCCAGCGCAGGAACGCGAGCGAGCCGACGGCCAGGACGGTCATCAGGAAGCCGACGACGCGCACCGCGAGGCCGATGACGAGCATCACGGCGAGGGCGGCGAGGCCGAAGCCGACGATCCAGGTGAGGAGCCGGGGCTCGGGCAGCAACGTGCGGCCAAGCAGCTCGGCGCTCGCGTCGACGTTGGAGAGGATCTGGTAGCCGATGATCCCGAGGATGGCCGCGGTGACGAGGCGCAGGGCCAGGAGGCCGAGGCTCGCGAACCGGCCGACGCCGGGGCGCGGCAGCGGGGCCGCGGCGCGCACCGCGTTGGCGTCGGAGGTGGCGACGAGGCCGAGGCGCTGGTCGCGGGCCTCCTTCTCGGCGCGCAGCTGGTCGGCGATGCGCTGCTCCTCGGCAGCCTCGTCGGCCAGGTTGATGCGCTGGGTCTGGTCGATGGAGGGGGCCAGCTCGCCGTCCTCGCGATAGAGGCCCGCGATCGGCGCGGGCGCCGCGGCGGACACGGCCGCGGCGGCCATCAGCGCCTGCGTCGGCTCCTCCTCCGCGATCGGCTCCTCGGGGACGAACGCCGCGGTCTCCTCGAGCGCCAGGGGACGTTCCTCGACCTCCACAGCTGCGTCCTCGTCCGAGAACGGCGCGGCGTCGACGGGGCGACCGAACCCGACATAGCTCGGCGCGGGCTCGTCGGCCTCCGGTTCGGTGACCATGGGCTCGGTGGCCACGGGATCCGGCTCCGGCGCGACCGGCAGTTCCGGCTCATCGACGACGGGCTCGGCCGCTGCTTCCTCGGTCACCGTTGCATCGACGGCGGGCGCGACCGGCAGTTCCGGCTCATCGACGGCGGGCTCCGCCGGCGCCTCCTCGGCAACCGGTGCCTCGTCGACGGGTTGCGACACGGGGGCTTCTTCTTCGCCGCCCAGCTCAACCAACGGTTCTTCGGCGGCGGCCGGCTCCGGAACGGGAACCGACTGCTCGGCGGCGTAGTCGTCCCACTCGACGGGCGACACGGGCACGCCGTATTCGTCCTGCTCGTCGGCCCACTCGTCCTCGCGGGGGGTGCCGGCCTGGACCCAGTCGTTGTTCGACATTCGATTCACCTTGATGTTTGTGGGCAGTCTCGTCCCCCAATCTTGGCACCCACGCCCGCGGCTACCCGGGTGACACGCCCGCGCGACCTCTAGAGGTCACGCGGGTAGGTGGGTGCCGTGGCGCGACCTCTTACGCCCTGCGCGCGAACTGGAGGTCGATCAGGAGCGCCTCCAGGGCGAGGAGCGGCGCCACGTTGCCCTCCAGCGCCGTCCGGGCGCGAAGGATGGCGTCCAGCGCGTGCACCGTCTGCTCGGGGGTGGAGCGCCGCGCGAGGGGCTCGATCTCACTTGCGAGGTCCGCGTTCACCAGCTCGACGCCGGGCGCGGTCTGGGCGGCGAGGACATCGCGGTAGAAGCCGGTCAGCTCGGTGAGCACACGGTCGAGGGCGTCGCGCTGGATCCGCTTGACGCGCAGCTTCTGCTGGTCCTCCAGGTCCTTGACGGCGGCCTGCGCCGAGCGGATCCTGACGCCCCGCGTCCCCATGCCGAGCGACTCCTGCAGCGCGGCCATCTCCTTGGCGTCGACGTCCGCGGTGGCCTGCGTGGCCTCGGCCCCCGCCGCGGCGACCAGGCGTTCGGCCGCCTCCAGGCAGGCGCTGACGCTGTCGAGCCTGCCCGGCAGCTCGAGGATCTCCCGGCGGCGGGCGCGCGCGTCCTCGCTCCTCGCGATCATCCGGGCGCGTCCCACGTGGCCCTGCGCCACCCGCGCCGCGTGCGCCGCGAGGCCCGGCGAGACGCCGTCGCGGGTGACGAGCAGGTCGGCGACCGCCTCCTCGCTGGGGGTGACCAGCTTGATCGCGCGGCTGCGGGAGCGGATGGTGACGATGACGTCGTCCGGGCTGGGCGCACAGAGCAGCCACACCGTCTGCGGCTCCGGCTCCTCGAGCCCCTTGAGCAGCGCGTCGGCGCCGCGCTCGGTGATGCGGTCGGCGTCCTCGACGACGACGATCTGGTAGCGCCCCATGACCGGCGAGAGGTTCGCCCTTCCCACCAGCGCGCGCACCTCGTCAACGCCGATCGACAACTTCTCCGTACGCAGCAAGGTCACGTCCGGGTGCGCGCCCGACAGCGTCGTGCGGCACTCCTCGCAGTGTCCGCAGCCGCCCCGCGCGCACTGCAGCGCGGCGGCGAAGGCCTTGGCCGCGTTGGAGCGCCCGGAGCCCGGCGGGCCGACGAACAGCCACGCGTGCGTCATGGCGTGCCTGCGGCCGTCGACCGCGCGGCGCAGCGTCTCCACCGCCCGCTGCTGGCCGATCAGCTCGGACCACACGTCACCCATGGGGATCATCCTGCCATCAGGAACTGACAGCCCGCGTGGCCAGCAGTTCGGCGACGCGGGCGGCGACGGCGGCGGCGATCTCCCCGCGCGGAAGGCGCGCGTTCAGGACGAGGAAGTGCTCGGGATCGGCGGCGGCCCGGTCGAGGAAGTGCTGACGCGCGCGCTCGTGCACATCCGTGCCCGCGCTCTCCAGGCGGTCCTTCTCCGCGATCCGCGACACGCCGTCGTCGGGGTGGACGTCGAGGACGACGGTGAGGTCGGGGTGGAGGCCGTTGACGGCCCACCAGGCGATGCGCGCGATCTCCTCGGTGCCGAGCCCGCGGCCCGCGCCCTGGTAGGCGACCATCGACTCGACGTAGCGGTCGCTGACCACGACCTCGCCGCGGGCCAGCGCGGGCGCGATCAGCTCGTGGACGTGTTGTGCCTTGTCGGCGGCGTACATCAGCGCCTCGGCGCGCGGCGACACGTCGCCGAAGGACGGGTCGAGCACCAGCCGTCGGAGGTGCGAGCCGACCTCGGTGCCGCCGGGCTGGCGGGTCGCGACGAACGCCCGGCCCCGGGCCTCGAGCCATCCGCAGAGCAGCTCCGACTGGGTCGTCTTGCCCGCCGAGTCGCCGCCCTCGAACACCACGAAAAGACCGGTCACTGCTTCCTCGCCTTCCCCAACCGCTTCCTCGCCCGCTTCACTGTGCCGGGCCAGCGCTCGATGAAGTCCGCCCTGCGGGCAACGGCGAGGGCGCGCTTACGCTCCAGCTCGGCACCGAGCAGGAAGGCCTGCTCCGCCGACATCCCGCCAAGCTCCGGCGGGGCGACGGAGGCGTCGGACTCGCACGCGCGCAACGCCGTCACGACGTCTTCCACCCCGACGAGCACCTTGCCGAGCAGCTCGGGCGCCAGCGGCGAGACGACCCGGGCGGCCACCACCAGCTGTTCGGCGGCGAGGCGCGCAGCCGCCCACTGCTCGCCGGGGGCTTCGACGGTCAGGGCGCCGCAACGCTCCTTGAGGATCCGGCCCGCGTGTACGGCGCGGTCGAGCAGGACGACCGCCGCGGGGCGGCGGGCCAGGTCGCCGAGGCGGGGCGCCCGCGCCCCGCCCACCAGCGCGTCGAGCACCGCGGGCAGCGCGGGCTCCAGCTCCGCGGGCGTCGACCAGGGGAGGCCGCCGAGCAGCCGCTCGGTGGCCTCCCGCCACTTCGGCTCCAACACGGGGGCGAGGCCACGCAGGTCCTTGCCCAGCTCCCAGAGCTGCGCGTTGACGCCGCCGACGTCGTCGCTCTCCGCCCTGCGCCGCGCGAGGTCCGTGGTCGCGATGGCCAGGAGGTGCGTGGCGAAGACGGAGGAGACGAAGTCCTCGAGCGTGGCATCCGGGGCCAGCGGCCGCGGGACGGGGAAGTTGGTGAGGCCCGTCGCGGGCGCTCCGAGGCGCTCCTGCAGCGTAGGGAACTGCGCGACGACGGTGCCGTTGACGGCGAGGCCCGCGGCGGTGAGGAAGTCGCGCTGCGCCTTCGTGAGCCCGCGCCTCTCGGGGGTGATCGTGATCTCGCGGTAGCGGGCGGTGGCCACGCCGCCGTGCCGGACGGTGACGCGCTCGTCGCGCACGACGGCGGCGACCCCGCCCTCGGCGTCGCGCAGCGCCCACTCGTCGCGGGTGCAGCGCAGCGCGGCGATGGGACCGAGCACCGCGCCGCGGATCAGCGGACGCAGGCGGTGGGCCAGCTCGACGGGCAGGTCGCCGCTCGTGCCGAGCGGCCGGGTGCACTCCTCGGGCAGGTGAGGAGACCACCGGGGGGCGGAGAGATACCACTCGCCGATCCCGCCGACGACGCGGTGGGCCACGACGACGCCGTCGCGCAGCAGCCTGCCGTCGGCGGCGTCGATCACCGTGACGTCCATGACGAAGCTGGCCGCGGGGCGCCGCAGCAACCGCGGCAGGCCGAGGGCGTCCGACGTCAGCACCGGCGGGTCTGAGGTGAAGGGCACCTCGATCCGCAGGACCGCCCGCCGCTTGGCCTTCTTGCCCATCGCTCCCCCTCGGACCCGTCAGGCCTTCGGCGCGGCCTTGGTGGTGGCCCGCTTGGTGGTGGTCGCGCGCTTCGCCGGGGCGCGCTTCGTCGTCCGCTTCGGGGCCGGGCCCTTCGCGCGCTTCTCGGCCAGCAGCTCGAACGCCCGCTCCGGGGCGACGGTGGCGGGGTCGTCGTCGCGGCGCAGCGTGGCGTTGGTCTCGCCGTCGGTCACGTAGGGGCCGAAGCGCCCCGACTTGAGGACGACGGGCTTGGCCGACACGGGGTCGGGGCCGAACTCCTTCAACGGGGCGGCCGCGGCGGCCCGCCCCCGCGTCTTGGGCTGCGCGTAGATGGCGAGGGCCTCGTCGAGGGTGATGTCGAAGATCTGGTCCTCGGAGGTCAGCGAGCGCGAGTCCGTGCCGCGCTTGAGATACGGGCCGTAGCGGCCGTTCTGCGCGGTGATCTCGTTGCCCTCGGCGTCGGCGCCGACGACGCGCGGCAGGCTCATCAGCTTGAGCGCGGTCTCCAGGTCGACCGAGTCGAGCGACATGGAGCTGAACAGCGACCCCGTGCGCGGCTTGGCCGACTTGGGCGCGTCCTCCGGCAGCACCTCGGTGACGTAAGGCCCGTAGCGGCCGTTCTTGGCGACGACCAGGTTGCCGCTGGCCTCGTCGACGCCGAGCTCGCGCTCCTCGTCGAGCGGCTTGGAGAGCAGCTCCTCGGCCACCTCGACGGTGAGCGCGTCGGGAGGCAGGTCGTCGGGGACGTTGGCCCGGCGGCCGTCCGAGGCCTCGACGTAGGTGCCGTAGCGGCCGACGCGCACGTCGATGCCGGAGTCGCGCAGCGGGAAGGTCGACAGCGCGCGGGCGTCGATCTCGCCCAGCTCGGTGACAAGGGTCTCGAGGCCCTGCTGCGCGTCGCCGTCGGGCCCGAAGTAGAAGTCGGTGAGCACGCGCAGGCGGCGCGCCTCGCCCGAGGCGATCTCGTCGAGCTGCTCCTCGAGCTGCGCGGTGAACGCGTAGTCGACGAGCTCGGAGAAGTGCTCCTCCAGCAGGCGGGTCACGGCGAACGCCAGCCAGGTCGGGACGAGGGCCGAGCCCTTCTTGAACACGTAGTCGCGGGCGGTGATGGTGCGGATGATCGAGGCGTAGGTCGACGGGCGGCCGATCTCCAGCTCCTCCAGCTTCGCCACGAGCGACGGCTCGGTGTAGCGGGCGGGCGGGCGGGTCTCGTGCCCCGCGGGGGCGACCTTCGCGACGTCGAGGCCCTGCCCCTTCGCGAGGATCGGGAGGCGGGTCTGCGCGTCGTCGGAGGCCGAGTCGTCGTCGGTGCCCTGGACGTAGGCCTTGAGGAAGCCGGGGAACGTGATGGTGCGGCCCGACGCGACCAGGCGCGCAGCGCCGACCTCGCGGCCGAGCACGGACGCCCCGTCGAACGCGGCGTCGACGGTCACCGAGACGGATTCGCCGCGGGCGTCGGCCATCTGCGAGGCGAGCGTGCGGCGCCAGATCAGCTGGTAGAGGCGGAAGGCGTCGCCGACCAGCCCGGTCTTGTCGGGGTGCGCGAAGGTGTCGCCCGCGGGGCGGATGGCCTCGTGGGCCTCCTGCGCGTTCTTGACCTTCGAGGCGTAGACGCGGGGCTTCTCGGGCAGGAAGCGGTCGCCGAACAGCTCTGAGACGGCCCGGCGCGCGGCCGCGATGGCCTGGCCGGACAGCGTCACCGAGTCGGTGCGCATGTAGGTGATGAAGCCCTTCTCGTACAGCTCCTGCGCCACCGACATCGCGCGTTGCGCGGAGAATCCCAGCTTGCGGCCGGCCTCCTGCTGCATCGTCGTGGTGCGGAACGGCTCGTAGGGGCGGCGCGTGTACGGCTTGGCCTCGACGGAGGCGACGGTGAGCCTCGCCGCCTGGAGGGCGTCGGCGAGGGTCTTCGCGGCGGCCTCGTCGAGCACGAGGGCCTGGCCGCCGGTGAGCGCGCCGGAGGAGTCGAAGTCGCGGCCCTGGGCGACGCGCGTGCCGCCGACCTCGGCCAGGCGGGCGGGGAAGTTGCGGGGGTCGGCGTCCGCGCCGGCGTCGAGGGTGACGTCGAGGTCCCAGTAGGAGGCGGGGACGAAGGCGATGCGGTCGCGCTCGCGGTCGACGACGAGGCGGGTCGCGACCGACTGCACGCGTCCGGCCGACAGCCGCGGCATGACCTTCTTCCACAGCACGGGCGAGACCTCGTAGCCGTAGAGGCGGTCGAGGATGCGGCGGGTCTCCTGGGCGTCGACCAGGTCGACGTCGATGTCGCGGGGGTTCGCGACGGCCTCGAGGATGGCGGACTTGGTGATCTCGTGGAACACCATGCGCTTGACCGGCACCTTCGGCTTCAGCTCCTCCTTGAGGTGCCACGCGATGGCCTCGCCCTCGCGGTCACCGTCGGTGGCGAGCAGGAGCTCGTCCGCGTCCTTCAGCTTGGCCTTGAGGTCGCGGATGGTGCCCTTCTTGTCGGGCGAGACGACGTAGATGGCCTGGAAGTCGTCGTCGACGTTGACGCCGGTGCGGGCCCACTTCTCGCCCTTGTACTTCGCGGGCACCTCGGCGGCCGAGGTGGGCAGGTCGCGGACGTGGCCGCGCGACGACTCGACGACGTAGTCGCGGCCGAGGTAGCCGGCGATCTTGGTCGCCTTGGTCGGCGACTCCACGATCACGAGACGCTTGGAAGCCATAGGGAGGACCCTCCGGGAGTTGAGACTGAGTCGAACAATAGCCTGGCGTGTCAATGCGGCCGGGCGTCAGGCTAGCGCGCCTCCAGCACCAGCAGTTGGTCGAGGAGGGCTTGGCGGACGTCCGGGAGCAGGGCGGCCGCGAGCTCCGCGGCGTCCACCTCGAGGACCTGGGCGACGGCGGAAAGCACCTGCCCGACGGTGAGGTCGCCGTCGAGCGCGCCGAGGGTCGCGGCCAGCGCGGTGTCGGCCTTGACGGCGCGCAGCAGCCCCGTGCGCTGGCGGAAGACGACGTGCTCGGGGTCCTCCGCGCCGGGCCTGCCGATGGTCTCCTGCTCCACGTCGACGAGGCGCGGGCGGACGGCCAGGAGGTCCGCGGTGGGGAGCTGGAAGGCGTCGACGGCGGCGGCGTGGCGGGCGAAGACGTCGCCGACGGGCTGGGCGACGGGGTGGGGCCAGCTCTCGAACCGCAGGTGCGGCCGCTCGCGGTCCGCGCGCGTGACCAGGATCCAGCCCATGCCCACCGAGCGGATGCCGAGGCGGTCGAAGTAGGCGAGCCACTCGTCGTAGGCGGCGCGCCAGCCCGGCCTGCCCGCCAGCCCGGCGTCGGCGAGCCACATCTCGATGTAGGAGAAGACGTCGAGGCGCTCGCGCTCGATCACCCAGGCGTCGCAGCCGTCGGGGACCCAGCCCCGGAGCCGCTCCTCCCAGGGCTGGTCGAGGACCGCCCAGTTGGTCAGCAGTTGCAGGCTGCCGCCGGGCGCGAGGTGGTCGGCGGCGCCGCGGACGAGGGTCTCGACGAGCGCGTCGGCCTCGAAGTTCGCCTCGCGGTAGGCCAGGGTGTCGGCCTCGGCGCGCGGCGGGCTCATCACGAACGGCGGGTTGGAGACGATGAGGTCGAACCGCTCACCCGCGACCGGCTCGTAGAGGGATCCCTCGCGCAGGTCGACGTCGGCGCCGTTCAGGGCCGCGGTGAGCGCGGCCAGCTCCAGCGCCCGCGGGTTAACGTCCGTGCCGACGATGCGGGCCGCGTGCCTCGCGAGGTGGAGCGACTGCACGCCGCACCCGGTGCCAAGGTCGAGCGCGCTGCCGACCGGGGCGCGCATGGCGATCTGGGCCAGCGTCGTCGACGCCGGGGAGGCGCCCAGCACGTATTCGGGCTCGGTCGGGTCGACGATGTGGTCGAGGCCGGGCGTCGGGTCGGCGACCAGCCAGCCGGAGGCGCCGTCGTCGGGCGAGCCGTAGGGGCGGACGTCGACGAGGGCGAAGAGGCGCCCACGGTCCTCGGCGAGGTACTCGGCGGCGAGCAGCGCCGCGGCGTCGAGGACGCCGGTGACGTCGGCCGTAAGGACGCTCTGCTGGAGCAGGAACAGGCGGATCAGCGTCGCGAGCGGGTCGCGGGCGTCGCCGAGCGCGACGTCGGCGGGCACGGTGCAGTTGCGGCCGAGCCCCTCCTGGCCGAGGTCGCCGATGCGGGCGAGCACGGCGTCGACGGTGTAGGAGGCGGCGGCCAGGTCGGCGCGGAGGCGCGCGGCATCGACGGTAAGGGGTGCGGGCATGGGCGTCATGGTAGTTGCCCGTCGCGGCCTTTCGCGCGACAGGTCATGGGCCCATGCCCGCGTCCGGGGCTCACTTCACCGAGTCGGTGGCCCCCTGCCAGAGGTTGATGCCCTCGACGCCGCCGTGCTCGTCGATGGCCGCCAGCTCCTCCGCGGAGAACTCGAGGGTGCCGAGCGCGCCGAGGTTGTCGTCCAGCTGCGCCGTCGACGAGGCGCCGATCAGCACGGTGGTGACCGACGCGTCCCCCTGGTCGCGCAGCACCCAGGCCAGCGCCATCTGGGCAAGCGTCTGCCCGCGGTTCTCGGCGATCGCGTTGAGCACGCGCAGGTGGCCGATGTTGCCCTCGGAGAGAAGGTCGGCGCTGAGCGACTTGCCCTGCGTGGCGCGCGAGCCCTCCGGGATGCCGTCCAGATAGCGGTCGGTGAGCATGCCCTGCGCCAGCGGGGAGAAGGCGATGACGCCCATGCCCGCCTGGGCGCAGGCCGCCAGCAGGTTCGGCTCGCCGTCCTCGACCCAGCGGTTGAGGATGGAGTACGACGGCTGGTGGATGACCAGCGGGGTGCCGAGATCCCGGGCGATCTCCTGCGCGCGCAGCGTCAGGCCGGCCGAGTACGACGAGATGCCGGCGTAGAGCGCCTTGCCGGAGCGGACGGCCTGGTCGAGCGCCGTCATGGTCTCCTCGAGCGGGGTCTCCGGGTCCGGGCGGTGGTGGTAGAAGATGTCGACGTAGTCGAGGCGCATGCGGGCCAGCGAGTCGTCCAGCGAGCTGAGCAGGTACTTGCGCGACCCGCCGAAGCCGTAGGGGCCCGGCCACATGTCCCAGCCCGCCTTGCTGGAGATGATCAGCTCGTTCCGGTAGGGCGCGAAGTCCTCGGCCATGATGCGGCCGAAGTTGCTCTCCGCGGAGCCGTAGGGCGGGCCGTAGTTGTTGGCCAGGTCGAAGTGCGTGATGCCCCGGTCGAAGGCGTGGCGCAGGATGTCGCGCTGGGTCTGGAGCGGCTTGTCGTCGCCGAAGTTGTGCCAGAGGCCCAGCGACAGCGCCGGGAGCTTCAGCCCCGAGGCCCCGAGGCGGCGAAACGGCATCTCTGCATAGCGGTCAGCGTTGGCTACATAGGTCATGACACCACCCTATTCCCCCGACTGTCCCCGATTCATCCCACTCGATCTCCCCTTTCCCTCCCCCAAACCCCCAAGAGCTCACGTGCCCGCGGTCGCGCGCCGGCTGACCGTCAGCGGACCCCCGGGCGGGGCGGGCGACAGCTCCGTGGCCACGGTGACCTCCACCACGACGGACCGCCCGGCGGCCTCGACGACGCACTCGGCCACCCTGGCGTCGTTCCGCTCGGCCGCGCGCGCCGCGGCGTCGCAGGCGGAGCGCCCCTCGACGGCGGCCGCCGCCCCCGCCAGGGCGGCCAGCTCCGCGGCCTGCTGCGCGTGTCGGGCCTGAGCCACCCACACGACGATCGTCGTCGCGGCCATGCTCGCCACCAGCACCGCGAGGCAGATCCCGACGGTCAACAGCCCTCCCGCCGCGCCGCGCTCGTCCCGGCGCCTCCCGGCGCGAAGGCCGCGCCGCGGGGCAAGATAGCGGCGCCTCACGGCCCGATCCCCGGCTCGTAGGCGGCCCACGCCGCGGCGCTCAGCTCGACGGCGGGCAACGAGAGGAGCCGGAAGGGCGCTGTCACCCGCACCGAGACCCCCGGCCCGTCCCGCGCCACCTCGACGACGGCGCCGGCCGGGGCCCTGCTTTCGGCCTCGCGCACGGCTGCGTCGTCGCCGCGCGCGGTCTGCCGCGCCACCTGCGACGCGGTCTCGGCGCAGGCGGCCTGGGCAACGCCCAGCAGGGTGAGGCTGGTGAGGAAGGCGGCGACCAGGGTGGCCGCGACCACGCCGATCGCCAACTCCACCGTCACCATTCCCCGCTCGTTCGATCGGTCCGCCGGGCGGCCCCGGCGACCGCCCGGCGGCCGCATCTCACTTGATCCCGGCGGAGATGTTGCGGAACGCGTCGACGACGAAGGTGAACAGCGTCTGGAAGAACGTGTTGTCGTTGAAGATGCGCAGCAGGACGAGCGCGGCGGCGGCCGCGGCGAGCAGGCCGACGGCGTACTCGACGGTGGTCAGGCCGCGCTCGGCGAGGCGACGGACCCGAGCGCGCCTGCGCTCGGCGGTGGGGACGAGGGTGGTCATGGCGATTCCTTTCGGTGAGCGGCTGCCGTTCAGCCGGTCACCGGTGTGATGTCGAAATCGCCCCTCCGTTTGCCGCCCCGACGCCCGCCTGTGGATGAGGAACCCGGCCGACACCGGTTCCTGTGGGCGACGGGAAATGCGCCCCCAACCCCGTTCCTCAGCCCACCGCCGTCGCCGACGGCAGCCAACGGCCACCCAGCCGGACCAACAGGTCGCGCGCCGGGCCGGGTCCCTTCCAGCCCGCCCCGAGGCCCAGCATCCAGCGCGACCGGGTCGCGATCCTGCGGCATCGACACAGCCGCAGCTCGTCGAACCGTCGCAGCGCCTCGGGAAGGCTCGCTCCGCCGGCAAGCACACCCCCGAGCGTCACGCCGTCCTCCAGCGCGAGGTTCGCGCCTTGGTTGAGGGTCGGCGCGAGCGCGTGCGCGGCGTCGCCGATGAGCACCGTGCGGCCCGCGCTGAGCGAGGAGGGCAGGGGGCGCACCTCCCGAAGGTCGTGCCGGAACACGGCCAGATCGGCGGTCGCGTCGAGGGTCCCGCGGACGCGCCCCTCCCAGCCGGACACCGCCTCCGCGAGGTCTCCCCGCGTCGCTCCCCGGCCGTCGGACAAGAGGCAATGCCAGGACACGCGGCCGGGCGCGATTCGCTGCGCGGCGAACTCGACCCCCTGGCCCCACCACACCGCCCAGTCGTCGGCGCCGAGCAGGTCCGCCTGAGCCACGGCCCGCCAGGCGACGTAGCCCATCGCGGACGCTCCGGCCCCGGGGGCGACGACGTCTCGGGTGATGCTGCGCACCCCGTCGGCCCCGACGACAAGGTCGGCAAGCACGACGTGCTCGACGCCGTCGGCGTGCCACCACACCTCGGCGGACTCGCCGCCCGGGCGGCCGCCCACGACCCGCTGCACCCGGGCCCCGGGCAGCAACTCCGCGACGCCTCCGGCCAGGTCGAGCAGCATGCCGTGCAGGGAGCGCCGATGTAGGCCGATCGCCGTCCACGAGCCGTCGGGGAACTCGGCCAGCCAGGCGCCATCCGGGCGGCGGACCCCACCCAACCGATTCGGGTGGCCCTCCTCCCGGGCCCGGTCCAGCAGGCCGAGCTCCCCGAGCGCGCGCTGCCCCCCGCGCATCACGCTGAGGCCGGCTCCCGCCTCACAGAACACCGGCGCCTCCTCGAGCACGGTCACCCGCCAACCGATCCTGCCCAGCGCGACCGCGGCCGTCAGGCCCGCGATCCCGCCGCCCACCACCACCGCCGTTCCGCTCATGACTCAGACCATAGTGAATCCATACACCGACGCGGCCGCGGTCCGCTCGCAAGCGCCGCTTCCGCCCGCAGTACGATGGCGCGGTGGCGGTGAAGAGCAGGGCGCAGGCCCGTCGGAGGGCGACGATCAGCGACGTCGCCGCGGCCGCGGGCGTTTCGCGGACCACCGTCTCGCTCGTGCTCGCGGACCATCCGCGGATCACCGAGCCCACGAAGCGTCTGGTGCGCGATGCCCTGGCCGACCTCGGCTACGTCTACAACCGGGCGGCGAAGGCGGTGCGCTCGGGACGGTCGTCGCTGCTCGGCCTACTGGTCACCGACATTCGCAACCCGTTCTTCGCCGAGCTCACCATGGCCGTCAACCGCGCGATCGAGGACTCCGACACCAGCACGGTGCTCGGCTTCTCCTTCGGCAGCCGCGAACGCGAGACCCGGCTCGCGCTGTCGCTCATCGAGAACCTCCTCGGCGGCGTCATCCTGCTGCCCACTCCCGACTCCACCGCCGCGGATCTCGCCTGCCTGAACGGCCCGGTTCCCCTGGTCCAGCTGCTTCGCCAGGTCCCCGGCCTCGAGTCGGACTACGTCGGCGTCGACAACCTCGGCTCCGGTCGTCTCCTCGGCGAGCACCTGGCCGCCGTCGGGGTCGGGAGCGCCATGTTGGTCGGCGAGCGCCGGTCCACGCAGTTCGACGACCGGTTGGCCGGCCTGAGCGAGCCCCTGGGCCGGGACGTCTCGCCGGTGCTCGGCGGGGCTCCCGGGATCAGGGCCGCCCTCGCCGACCGGCATCCCGACGCCGTCGTCACGTACAACGACACCCACCTGGTCTCGGTGCTCCACGCGCTGCGCGACGCCGGGCTCGAGCCGGGCCGCGACGTCGCGCTGGCCAGCTTCGACGACACCCCGCTGAGCTCCGAGGTGTCGCCGGCCGTCACCTCCGTCGACCACCACGCGGCGGAGCTGGCCGAGCACGCCGTGAGGCTGCTCTTCGAGCGGGCCGACGACCCGTCCCGCGACTGGCAGCGGATCACCGTTCCCGGCACCCTCGCCGTGCGCGAGTCCACGCGGCTCCGCCCCTGAGCGCGGCGTCCGCCGCGCGCCTACTTGCTCCTACGCGGCGCAAGACATAGAGTTAGTACATCGATACACCGTGTGAGCCGACCACCGTCGAAAGGCAGACCGATGACCGCCGAGGCCCTTGACAACCACCGCCTGACCAGCCTGGAATCCACGCCCCGGATCGGGCGCCTGCGCACCGCGATGCTCGCGGAGGAGCGCGTCGTCTCGGCCGACCAGGCCCGCATCACCACCCGCGCCTATGCCGAGCACGCGGGCGAGCCCGTGATCGTCAGGCGGGCGCTCGCGCTGGCCGCCGCGCTGCGCGAGCTCCCCATCGCCATCACCCCCGGCGAGCTGATCGTCGGCAACCGCACGCCGACGGTGCGCGCCGGCGTGATCACGCCCGAGGCCGGCGCCTCGTGGATCAGCCGGGAGATCGAGACGCTGCCGACCCGTCCGCAGGACACCTTCCAGGTGGACGACGAGACCATCCGCGTCTTCCGGGAGGAGGTCTTCCCGAAGTGGGACGGCGTCTCCCTTGAGGACGTCATCCGGCAGCGCTACGGCGCGGAGATCGACGAGATCGCCAAGGTCGTCAAGATCAACCAGAAGGACCACGCGCAGGGCCACATCGCCCCCAACGTCGCGTCCTGGCTGGCCGACGGCCCCGCCGGGCTGGCCAGGGAGGCCGCCCTGCGGGGCGCCGCGGCCACCGGGGCGCAGGCCGACTTCTACCGCGCCGTCGAGATCACCATGGCCGGGGTGCAGGACTTCCTGCAGCGCTACGCGGACCTGGCCGAGCGGCTCGCCGCGGACGCGGACCCCGCCGACGCCGCCGACCTGCGTGACGTGGCCGCCGTCACCCGGCGCCTCGCCTTCCACCCCGCCGCGACGTTCCACGAGGCCGTCCAGTCGCTGTGGGTGCTCTTCGTGGTGCTGCACACGGAGTCGAACGCGTCGTCGTTCTCCCCCGGCCGCCTCGACGTGGCGCTCCGGCCGTACTACGAGGCCGGGGTGGCCGACGGGACGCTCTCCCCGGAGCGGGCGCTTGAGCTGATCGAGTGCCTTTTCCTCAAGTTCAACCAGATCGTGTACCTGCGCAACGCGCACAGCGCGAAGTACTTCGCCGGCTTCCCGATCGGCTTCAACATCGCCGTCGGCGGCCAGGACGCCCACGGCGACGACGTCGCCAACGACCTGTCCTTCCTGTTCCTCCAGGCCCAGAAGCACCTGGGCCTCCCCCAACCCAACCTGTCCGTCCGGCTGCACAAGGGCACCGACGAGGCCCTGCTCACACAGGCGGTGCGCGTCGTCGCCCGCGGCTCGGGCATGCCGCAGTTCTTCAACGACGCCTCCGTGATTCCGGCGCTCGAGGCCGTGGGGATCGGCCACACCGACGCGCTCGACTACGCCATCGTCGGCTGCGTGGAGCTCACCACCCAGGGCAACAACCTCGGCTGGTCGGACGCGGCGATGTTCAACCTGAACAAGGCGCTGGAGCTCACCCTGACCGGCGGCGTCGATCTCCTGACCGGCGAGCGGATCGGGCCCGACTTCGGCTCGCTCGTCGACTACGCCACCTGGGACGACCTGAGCGCGGCCTTCGCGAAGACGATCGACCACTACATCGGCAAGATGATCTCCGCGTGCGAGGTGGTGGAGCGCGCCCACATGGACGTGCTGCCGACCGCCTTCCTCTCCGCCGTGATCGACGACTGCCTGGCCAACGGCACCGACGTGACCGCGGGCGGCGCGAAGTACAACCTCTCCGGCATCCAGATGATCCAGGTCGCCTCGCTCGCCGACAGCCTCGCCGCGCTGAAGAAGCTGGTCTTCGACGAGGAGACGATCTCCCGCGAGACCATGCTGGCCGCGCTCGCGGCCGACTTCGAGGGCTACGAGATCGAGCAGGCGCTGCTGCTGAACAAGGCGCCGAAGTACGGCAACGACATCGCCTACGTCGACGACCTCGGCGAGCAGTGGGCAGGCTACTTCGCCTCGCGGCTGGCCGGGTACACCAACGTGCGCGGCGGCCGCTACCACACCGGCATGTACACGGTCTCCGCGCACGTGCCGATGGGCCAGAACGTCGGCGCCTCCCCCGACGGGCGCAAGGCGGCGACCCCCTTGGCCGACGGCGGCTTGTCCCCCGTCTACGGCCGCGACATGGCGGGCCCGACGGCGGTGCTCCAGTCGGTCTCCCGGATGAGCAACGAGTACACCTCCAACGGCGGCCTGCTCAACCTGAAGTTCCTGCCCGAGTTCTTCGACACCGAGACCAATGTCGACAAGTTCGCGCAGTTCCTGCGCGCGTTCGTCGAGCTCGAGGTCCCGCACGTGCAGTTCAACGTCGTCCGCAGGGAAGACCTGATCGCGGCCAAGGCTAACCCGGAGCAGTACCGCAGCCTGACCATCCGCGTGGCCGGCTACACGGCGTACTTCACGGAGCTGTCCGGCGACCTGCAGGACGAGATCATCGCCCGCACCACCCACGACATGTGAGCCATGCCCCCCTCTAGTGACGAGTCGCGGCTGTCGGCCAACGTGGTCGACATCCGCCGCTTCTCCACCCACGACGGCCACGGGATCCGCACCACCATCTTCCTGAAGGGCTGCTCCCTGGAGTGCGCCTGGTGCCAGAACCCGGAGACGATCAACCCGCGCCGCAACCCGGTGTTCTTCCGGTCGCGGTGCATCGACTGCGGCCTGTGCGTGAGGGCGGCGACGCACGGCGAGGCGCGCCAGAACGAGGCGGGCGAGACGTTCGTCGACACGACGGTGAGCGCCGCGGACTGGGAGAACCTCACGTCGCTCTGCCCGACGGGAGCGATCCGGTTCGACTCCCGCCGCTACACCGTCGCCGAGCTGGTCGGGGTCGCCCAACGCGACCGGGTCTTCTTCGGCGAGGGCGGCGGCGTCACGCTGTCCGGCGGCGAGCCCTTGTTCCTGCCGCACTTCGCCAGCGCCTTCCTGAAGGCGCTCAAGGAGGCGGGCATGAACACCGCGATCGAGACCGCGCTGAACGTGCGCCCCGAGTTCCTCGCCGAGGCGCTCCCCTACGCCGACCACGTCTTCGCCGACTGCAAGCTGATCGACGACGCGGCCCATCGGCGCTACGTCGGCGCGCCCAACGAGCGGATCCTGGCCAACCTCGCCACGCTGCTCACCGGCGAGCGACGCGCGGACGTCACCGTGCGCACCCCCCTCATCCCCGGCGTGACCGACGGCGAGGACAACATCGCCGGGATCGCGTCGTTCATCTCCGGCCTCTACCCGGACGTGAGGTACGAGCTGCTCAACTACAACCCGCTCGCCTCGGCCAAGTACGACGTCCTTCCCGGCCGCGAGTTCCTGTTCGCGCCCGAGGAGAACCCCCCGTTGTTCTCGAAGGCGCAGATGGCGGGTTTCCGCGATCTCGCCCGCGCCAACGGAGTGTGGAACCTGATTGTCGAGTAGCCGTCAGGCGACGATCACCTTCGTGCCCAGGGCGCGGATCTCGTCGGCCGCCACCTGCCCTATGCCCTTGTCTGTGACCACGCCGGTCACCTGGTCCAGCCCCAGCACGCGGACGAAGCCCGCCCTCCCCAGCTTCGACGAGTCGGCCACCAGCCACGCCTCGTCCGCCTGCCTGCACATCGCGCGCACGACGTCCGCGCCGTCGGTGAAGGGCGTGGTGAGCCCGTGCTCGGCGCTGAAGCCGTCCGTGCCGACGAATGCGAGGCGCACGTTGTAGCCGCCGACGATCCCCAGCGTGTCGGAGCCGGTGAACGACTCCATCCCCGGGTGGAACCGCCCGCCCGCCAGGATCATCCTCAGCCCCGGATCGAGCCGGGCCGCGGCGAGGGCGAGGGTCGAGTTGGTCACCACGGTGATCGCATGCCGCCCCGTGAGCGCCGCGGCCACGAGCGCGGTCGTCGTGCCGGCCTCGATCATCACGGCGTCGCCGTCGCGCACCAGCGCGGCGGCGGC
>DAONOU010000022.1:0-16687 GCA_035409265.1 Arachnia sp.
CGCCGACGATCAGCCAGCGGATGCCGCGGGCCGCCAGCAGCGCCGCCAGCGGCGTCGCGTAGAACGCGCCCTTGCCGGGCTTGCGGATCTCGATCTCGCCGGGTTGCGCGGCCAGTCCCGCCACGAAGTCGGCGCCGGGCTCGCCGTCGAACCGCGGGTCGTCGAGGGCATCCACCCACTCGGGGGCGCCGGCGACAACCACCTCGACCTCCTCCGACCACGGGGCGCAGGCCAGGCTCGTGAGCGCCGCGGCAAGCGCCTCGCCCGCGCGGGGGCCGTGCAGGAGGGTGGCCCGCGCGGACTCCAGATCGACGGTGACCGCGGCGTCGCCCTCTCGCCAGCCGAGGACGAGGGTGGTGGGGGTGGGGTCGTCCGGGTCGCGAGCGTGTCTCGGCTCGTCGGCGCGGCGGGCCAGCGCGGCCCAGAAGCGCGTCACCTGGGGCGACGCCGGGATCAGCCGACGCCCGACGGCGCGGCCCAGCAGCTGCGCGCGTCGACGGGTGGCGACGCTCAGCAGGATCGCCCCCGCGAGGGCGGCCCCCAGCGGCGCGGCGAGCAGCATCTGGTCGGCGCCCGCGCTCGCCGCGGCCGTGGCGGGCGACGGCGCCTCCTCGGCTCCCAGGCTCGCCCCCGGCGCGGTGTTCGGCTCCACCCGTACCGCGTGCCGGGGCGCGGCCTTCGGCGGCGGTTCCGGCTCCGCGGGCATCTCTCGCCGCGGCGCCTCGGGAGCCTCCCGCGCGGACGGTGTCTCGTCGGCCGGTTCGGCGAGCTGCGCCGGGCCGGGAGCGGGAGCCGGGCCGGGAGAAGGAACGTCGGCCGGGACGGGGGAAGGAGAGGGAAGGCGGAGCGCCCAGCCGACGTCGATGAGATCGGGGTCCGCGATCTGGTCGCGGTTGAGCTCGTAGATCTCCCGCCACCGCTCGGGATCGCCGAGTTCTCGTTCGGCGATCAGCCAGAGCGAGTCTCCCCTCTTCACGACGACGCGCAGCTCGACCTGGGCCGGAGAGAGCGTGCGGGGCGCCCGCTCGGCAGTGGGGAGGCGGATCGTGGTGCGCGCGCGTGCCCCGTCGTCGGCGGCGTGCGCGGCCACGGGCCCCGGCGGCGGAACGGGGAGGGGCGGCTGCGCGGCGGCGTCGGCGAGCGCGGCACCCGGCGCGCCGACGGCGGCCAGCACGAGCGCGGACACCACCGGGCGAAGCCAGCCGGTGCCCGGCACCGTCACGGAGACCCGGTACCGGGACGCGACGGCCACGATCTCGAGCAGGGTGGTGAGGGCGAGCACGAGCCACGCGGCCCACCCCGCCGCGCTGAGCAGCGCCATCATGAGGCGCCCGCCGCCGACCCCGGTGAGCGCCGCCACCCAGTCGACGGTGAGGAGCTCCGCGACGTTCCCGAAGCGGGCGAGCGCCCACGGCGCGCCGACGAGGAGCGCGGCGAGGGCGAGCAGCGCGGCGATCGCGCGGACCGCCCTCATGGCCGCGCCCCGTTGTCAGCGGTGTTTCTGGTCATGTCGGCAGTTTGTCGCTCACGTAGTCCGTGATGACTTTGATGATGATGCCCGCGATGAGGGCCGCCCCGGCCAACAGGATGGCGTTCTCCGTGCTCTGGCTGAGCCCGCGCTCGTCGCGCGGGAGAGGCCGGAGCAGCTGCACGAGCAGCCCGACGGTGTGATGGATGGTCTTCATGGTTCTCTCCTCATCGTGTGTGGTGGGAAATCGGTGGGGTGGTTTGCCGCTTGTCCACAGGTTCTTTTCGGTCAGGTCAGCAGCCCCAGGAGCGCGGGCACCAGGAGCGCGACGCCGAGCAGGAGCGCCGGGATGGTCATCCAGAGCGTCATCGCCTCGCTCGCCTCCTGGGCGGCAGACCGCTGAGCGCTGAGGTGGGCGTCCCTGAGCTCGCGCACCCGGGCCTGCAGCACCTCGGCGAGGCCGGCGCCCTGTTCCTCCAGCTGCATGACGTCCGCGAAGTCGGTCAGCTCGGGTACGGCCCACTCGTCGGCGACCCGGCGCAGCTCGTCCCAGGGCGGCGTCTGCTCCATCCGCGCCCGCTCGAGGCCGGCGGAGACGCGCCGGAAGAGCGGGGAGTCCGAGACCGCGGCCGCGTTCGCCGCGGCCTGCGCGGCCGACGCGTTGGCGAGCCGCTCGAGGACGACGAGGTCGAAGAAGGTGTGAATGCCGTCGGTGGCGACGCGCCGCTGCTGTTCCGCTTCGGAGCGGAGGCGGAGGTCCGCGACGAAGAACCCGGCGGCCGCCCCGACCAGGCTGAGGCCCAGCGGCGTCAGGCCGGGCGACCGGCCGAAGGCCAGTTCCAGCACGGCCCACAACGCGGGGAGCAGGAATCCCAGTGCCGCCCAGACGAGCTTCTCCGCGAAGAAGTCGCCGACCGACCTCCCTTGCAGGTTCAGCATCCGCTGCTGACCAGCGGTGATGGGGAACCGGAGCGCCCGGCGCAGCCGCTCGCTCATCCCCTCGAGGCCTCCGACGACCGGCGGCTCCTCCGTCGTCGGGAGCCGCGCCTCCAGCGCCGCCAGCGCGTCGCCGAGGCGCACCGGCCGGGCGAGGGCGCCGCGCAGGACGAGGAAGGCGCCGAGCCCGGCCACCATCCCCGCCGCGGTCATGAGCCCGATCACGGCGCGCTCCTCAGGAACCGCGGCGCCGGCGGCGGGACCGTCTTGCGACGCAGGACGGCCAGGCAGCCGAGGTATGCGGCGACGAGGCAGGCGGCGGCGAGGCTGCCCATCGGCGTCGCATAGGGCGCGAAGAAGCCGGGGTTCGTGATCAGAGTGACCCCCAGGACGGCGAGGGTGATCCCCGTCACCTGGCGCACCACCGCCCGGGGCTTCGCGCGCTCCGCGGCGATCTCCCGCAGCGCCCGGAGCCGGGCCTGGATGTTGTCGGTGAGCGCGGCGAGCGTCGCCCTCGTGCCCGCGCCGCCGTGGGCGGCGGCGATGGACAGCGCGGCCAGCACCGCGTCCGCGTCGGCGGCGCTCAGCTCGTCGGCCATGGCGAACAAGGCGTCGCGCGTCGTCCATCGCTGGTCGAGCCGGGCGCAGAGCCGGTCCACCGGAGCCCGCAGCACGGGGGGAGCCTGCGCCCGGGTGGCGAAGATGGCGTCGCGGATGGACTTGCCCGCGGTCAGCGACGTCGACACCAGCCTCACCCAGCGGTCGAGTCCCGCGAGGATCTCGATCTCCGGCTGCGGCGGCGCGGTCAACAGCGCGGGGACGGCGATCAGCACGAGCGGCACGAGCCCGAGCAGGAGCGGCCAGCCGGTGACGACCGCCGAGATCACGCCGGTACCGATCGCGCCCAGCAGCCACACCCGACGTCTCGCGGTGAGCGCCGTCCACCGTCGGACGCCTCTTGTCCACAGGGGTGTGGACGATCCTGTGGACGACGGCGGCTCGGCCCTGATCAGCCCGGCGAGCATCAGCGCGAGGCCCAGCCCCACCAGCGCCCCGGCGGCGATCGCCGTCGTCAGGCCCATGGCTCTGTCCCCCTGTCGAACGGCGCGAGCTCCGCCGCCATCGTGGCCTCGGGCTGGAACAGCTCGGGCCGGGTGTCGGTGGCCGCGCGGTACACGAGGTGGGTGGAGGGGCGGCCGGCCTCGATGGTGCCGGTCAGCTGACGCACCTCCGACACGTTCCGGCTCCGCGTTCCGCCGCGCCACGCGTCGTCCCGGAGCGTGACGTGGACGACGAAGTCGATGTGGTGCGCGATCTGCCGCATCGCGTCGTCGAGGCTCAGCACCCTGCCCTGCGCCACGCGCGCCGCGAGGCGGTCGATGGTGGAGGAGGCGGAGTGCGAGTGCGTCGTCGACAGCGTTCCGGCGCCTGCCTGCATCGCCTCGAACATCGCGCCGGCCTCCTCGCCGCGCACCTCGCCGACGACCAGCCGGGTCAGGTTCTGCCGCAGGGCCTCGGGGATGAGGTCGGCGACGGTGTACGAGCCGACGGGGACCCCGCCCGCCGTCTCGCCCATCCCGACGCGGGCCTGCAGGGCGAGCACGTTGCGGCGGTGCGCCAGGAGGTGGGTCAGCAGCTCGTAGTCGGTCTCGAGCGTGCCGAACCGCTCGCCGGGGTGGATGGCGGCGATGAGTGCGCGCAGGAGGGTCGTCTTGCCCGCTCCCTGGTCTCCCGAGATGACGATCGACTTGCGCGCGAGCACCGCCGACTGCAGCAGCCGCGCCACGCGCGCCGGCAGCATGCCGCCGTCGGCCAGGTCCGACAGCGTCACGTCGGTGAGGAGGTGCTGCCGGATCACGATGCTCGGCCGGAACGACAGCCCGAAGCCGATGGCGTGCAGGCGGAAGCGGTCGCCCAGGGCGAGCGTCATGGTGGGGTGGAGGTCGTCGAACGGGCGCGGAGGCGTGGCCGTCTCGCCGAGGAAGCGGATGGCGTCGACCAGCTCGTCGTCGCTGTCTGCGACTGGCGGGTGCGCGGTGCGGCGGCCGTCGCCGTGCTGCACCCAGACGTTGTCGTGGCCATGGATCTCGATGTTCTCCGCCGTCGGCAGCTCGAAAAGGGGCTGGAGCCGGCCATAGCCGAAGATGGCGTTCTCGACGGCGTCCGCGTACCGGTTCTCGAGGCGCAGGGGCCATAGCGCCTCGCCCTGCTCGCTGAGCGCCTGGGCGCGCGCGTGCACCACCGACCGGACGATGGAGCGGCCGAGCACGCGCCGGTCGGGGTCGGGCAGCGGGCGCCCGTGGTCGCGCAGCCAGTCCTCCGCCGCGCGGGCGATCTGCCCGGCGGCCTCGCGCCGCAGCGTGACGACGAGGTGCCAGTCCACGTCGTCGGCCACGGGCTCGATCAGCACCTGGCGGCGCGGCACCTCCGCGCGGACCGACGGGGGCGACGGCGGGGAGGCGGGCGGATCGCCCAGCCCGAGGCGGCCGAGGGCACCGGACAGCGGTGGCAGCTCGTGGACGCTCATGCCGGCACCGCTCCGAGGTCCGCGATGGCCTGCCGGGCGCGCCCGACGCGGTCCGCGATCGACTTCGCCTCCGAGCGGAAACCGCCGAGGAACGACGAGTCGCGGAACCGTCGCGGCTCCGGGTCGCCGTCGCTCAGCACGCCCGCCGACCGCGGGTCCCAACCGACCTCCGCCCAGCACGGCACCCCGAACTGCGCCGCGATCTCGCCCGAGCCGTACGGCCTGCCCGGGCCGACGACCACCAGCCCGACGTCGCGCGCCGAGGGAAGCGCGCGCACCTGGTCCGCGAGCATCGAGAGGTGGATCCGCACGCCGGCGAGCGCGCGGAGACCGGTGCGCGTGGTCAGCAACACCGCGTCGGCGACGGTGAGCAGGCCGAGGGGGAGGCCGTGCGGCGAGACCCGCCCGGCGTCGACGAGGACGTCCGTGCCGCCCTCGTCGAGCGACTCGAAAGCCTCCCCGAGCGCACCCCACACGTGCTCGAACAGTCGCGACGCGCCCGCGGAGGCGAAGCCGGGCAGGAATCGGCGCCGCGTGTCCTCTCCACTCGTGAGGGGGAGCGCCTGGCGCCAGACCTCCGTGGCCAGAGCCGCGCCCTCGCGGTGGACCTGGGCCAGCGCCATCAGCCCGCGCCCGCCGTGATCCATGCCGCGGAGATAGCCGGCCTGCACGGCCTGCGACGGGTCGCGGTCGCAGTCGGCGAGCAGGACGTCGCGCGGCCAGCCGAGGGCCAGGCCGAGGGCCGTCGTCGTGACGCCGGGCGACCCGGTGGCGCTGCAGAGGACGAGGACCGCCATCACGACTCCCCGATCACGACGAGCGCGGCCGAGTCGGTCGCGGCCAGGCGGGCGAGCGCCGGCGCGTCCGCCGCCGCCACGCGCAGGTCGACGGCGTAGGTCGCGCCGTCCTGGAGCGCGGTCGGCGCCGCCGCGACGACGGCCTCCACCGTCTGGTCCGCCCCCTCGGCCACGCCGATCACGGCCACGCGGGTTCCCGGCGGCAGCGGGGAGACGGGGATGCGGCCCATGGGCAGCTTGAGGCCGACGAGGCTCTGCCCCTCGGGCAGCGGGTCGTCGCCGACGTGATGCGCGAGCGGGAACGACCCCTGCGGCAGGTCCGTGAGCGCGTGCTGCCCGACGAGCTCCTCGATGCGCTCGGCCGGGAGGGCGTCGACGGCGAACCCGCCGGGCACCTCTGCGACGCTCAGATCGTCGGCGTGCAGGACCGAGCCACGGGTCACGTCGTGCGCCATGGCGACGACGGCGCGCTGATCGGCGGTGGCGGAGTAGACGGCCGCGGCGGCCAGCCCGCCGAGGACGACCAGCAGCACGCCCAACGCGATCAGCCGCGGGCTGCGCCGCGCGCGGAGCTGGACGCCCTCCGGCCGCGCGGGCGCCGATCTCGGCGTCCCTGCCTCCGACCTCACCGGCTTGTGCATCGGAGCCCCTTCCCTCTGCGTTTGGCGAGAGTAGGCCGCGAATCGCCGAAAGTCGATCGCCGAAAGTTGATCTGTGGATAACTTGCCTCGTCGCGGTGATGTGCTCGGTGTGCGATCATCGGAGTCGCGCGTTTGACTTCCTGAGAATCCTGAGAGATTCTTGGGTAGTTTGTTCGTCACGACGAGGGGTAGGAGACCGGGTTGCGCACGTGGTTAATCGCCACCACGACGGCTTTCGCCGTCGGCGTCGGCGCCCTCTTCGCGGCGTCCGCGAACGCCGCCCCGGAGTCCGAGGAGCCCGGCGCGCCCGTTGCCGGCATCGCCGCCCCGTGCGCCGTCACCAACCCGTTCCCCGACGACGCGAGCACCGGCGAGGTCGTCGATCAGCTGGCCGACACCTTCGGGTTCAAGCTCGCCGGGCGCGGGTGGACGAAGCAGAACCGCGAGTCCATCAAGATCGTCTGGCAGACGCTCGACGCCGTCTCCTGCACCGACTACCTGAAGGACCTCCAGGGCAAGGTGCGCGGCACCGTCGGCCTCAACGCGACGAGCATCCGCGGCTACGCGTGGGGCGACTGGAGCCTCACCCGCTCCGGCTACGTCTCCCTCGACTTCACGAAGTTCCAGAAGGCCATCGACTCGGGAGACACGGGCCGCCTCAGCCGCCTCGTCACCCACGAGCTCGCCCACACCCTGAACTCGGACCGCTACTCGGAGCCCAAGTACTGGCGGGACTTCAAGCGCCTGCACCAGCGCGAGGGCCGGTTCTCGAAGTACGCGGGCAGATCCGTGACGGAAACCTTCGCCGACGTCGTCGGCTACTACGTCGGCCGCTGCGCGCTGAACAACCCGTACGACACCGGGAAGTTCGACGCCTACTACGAGTACGCGCGCGACTACATCTTCGACGGCAAGGAGTTCGGCCCGGCCCCCGGCACGAAGGCCGACTGCAGCGCCCCGGCGAAGGCGAAGAAGGTCAAGAAGGCGAAGAAGAAGGCCGAGCCGAAGCCCGCGGCCTGGCTGGAGGGCCTCGGCGACGAGTAACGGCGCGAGCCTTTCGGCTACGCCGACGCGCCTGGCTCGAGGAGCGTGTGGGGGTAAGGTTTCCTGAACCCCAGCTTTCAGGAGAGACGCAATGCCCGAGGTTGCCGCTTACGCCGTCGACTCGCCCACCGGCCGCTACGAGAAGACCACCATCACCCGGCGCGAGCCCGGCCCCACCGAGGTCTATTTCGACATCCACTACGCGGGCATCTGCCACTCCGACATCCACACCGCGCGCGGCGAGTGGGGTCGCGTGAACTACCCGCTGGTTCCCGGGCACGAGATCGCGGGCATCGTCAGCAAGGTCGGCTCCGAGGTCACGAAGTTCCGGGCCGGCGACCGCGTCGGCGTCGGCTGCTTCGTCGACTCCTGCCGCGAGTGCGACATGTGCGAGCAGGGCGAGGAGCAGTTCTGCACCGGAACGCCGTCGACCATCTGGACCTACAACGGCATCGGCCGCGACGGCCTTCCCACAGCCGGCGGCTACTCGCAGGGCATCACCGTCGAGCAGGACTACCTGATGCACGTGCCCGACGGCATGCCGCTCGAGCAGGCCGCGCCGCTGATGTGCGCGGGCATCACCACGTACAACCCGCTCAAGCGCTGGGGCGCGGGTCCCGGCAAGCGCGTGGGCGTCGTCGGACTCGGCGGCCTCGGCCACATGGGCGTGCAGTTCGCCGCCGCGCTGGGGGCCGAGACCATCGTGCTCAGCCGGACGCTCGCCAAGCGCGACGACGGCCTCCGCTTCGGCGCCACGGACTACGTCTCCACCGAGGACAAGGCCCGCATGCGCGAGCTCCGCGGCAGCTTCGACCTGATCCTCAGCACCGTGTCCGACGGCGTGGACCTCGACGGCATCCTGAGGCTCCTCAAGGCGCACGGCGTCCTCGTCAACGTCGGCCTTCCCGCGCATCCGACGACGTTCAGTATCGGCGGGCTCACGGGCCAGGCGCGGGTGCTCGCGGGCTCGAACATCGGCGGCATCGCGGAGACCCAGCAGATGCTCGACTTCTGCGCCGAGCACAAGCTGGCACCCATGATCGAGATCATCCCGGCCTCTCAGATCAACGAGGCGCACGAGAACGTCGTCGCCGCGAAGGTGCGCTACCGCTACGTCATCGACGCCGCCACCATCGCCGAGTAGGGCGTCCGGGAGGCGTTAGGGGACCCCGCCGTCGCGCCCGGTTTGTGAAGTGGGACGATGAAGTCAGCAGGTAGCAGCGTCCACTGCCCTGTAAATGGACGGGTCGGCCCGAGTACTTCCGGCATCGGGCCGACCCCCGGCCCCGCCCCCGTCCAAGGGCGAGATCCTCGCAGAGTGCAACCCGGATCTCGCCGCTTCGGCACCTGGACGCCAACCAGCCCCGCCAACGCTCCTTTGCTGCTGCTTCAGGTGGCCGCGCAGCCTCTCAATCGACGTTGACAAGCAAGTAGGGTGTGGCACGGAGGAAGCGATGCAGACCGTGTACGGCCGCAAGGCCTGGCTCGTGTGGGCCGCGAGCATCGTCGTCTACATCGTGGCGATGATGCACCGGTCATCGCTCGGGGTCGCGGGACTCGAGGCGGCCGAACATTTCGGAACCACCGCGGGCATCGTCTCCACCTTCGTGGTGCTGCAGTTGACCACCTACGCGCTGGCTCAGCTGCCGGCCGGCGCGCTGCTCGATCGCTACGGGTCGCGAGCCATGCTCGTGGTGGGAACGGTGGCCGTCGGGCTCGGCCAGGTGATGTTGGCCCTGGTCGACGACCTCCCGTTGGCGTATGCGGCGCGCGTGTTCCTCGGCCTCGGAGACGCCTGCATCTTCAACTCCGTGAACCAGCTCGGCGCCGCGACCGGAATCGTGATCACCGGCGGATTCGTCGGCGGCACCGTGTTGATCCTCGCGATGGGGGTGTTCCTCGACGTCGTCTCCGCCGGTCAGCCGTACACCGCGGAGCACATGCGGTGGGCCTGGCTGCTTCAGCTCCCGCTCTACGCCGTCGGCCTCACGGGCATCTTCGTCAGCCGCCGACGGCTCCGGCGCAAGATGGCGTCTGACGGCGTTGTCATCCCCAGTTGGCGTGAGGTCGTGGAGCGACACCGCAGGTCGTGATGCTCGGGCTAGAAGAGACCTTCCGGCTGGGGTGGGGGCGCGTAGGACGGGTCCACGTTGTTGAACAGCCGGCTGACCGAGCGGCCATGGTGGATGCGCGAGATGGCCTCGGCGAACAGGCCGGCGACGCTCAACTGGGTGAGCCCGGGGAAGCCCTCGGGGTGAGGGACGGTGTTGGTGGCCACGACCTCGGTGATGTGCGGGTTCGACGTCAAGCGCTCGACGGCCCTCCCCGTGAACAGGCCGTGCGTGCAGGCCACCGAGGCCTCGTCGCAGCCGAAGTCCGCGAGCCGGTTCACGATCTCGACGATGGAGCCACCTGTGGCGATCTCGTCGTCGAGCACGATGGCGCGCTTTCCCGCGACGTCGCCGACGATGCTGTCGATGACCACCCGGTCGTCGGCGAGGCGCTGCTTCGAGCCCGCGGCCACGGGCAGGTTCAGGAGCCGCGCCAGCAACGTCGCCTGCTTGGCGTTGCCCAGGTCGGGGGAGACGACGACGGTGTTGCTGAGGTCGCGCGCGCGGTAGTGGTCGGCGATGACGCCGAGCGCCGTCAGGTGGTCGACCGGCACGGAGAAGAAGCCGTGCACCTGCGGGGCGTGGAGCGCCATGGTGATGACGCGGTCGACGCCGGCGGTGCTCAAGAGGTCGGCGACGAGTCGGCCCCCCAGCGAGATCCGCGAGGCGTCCTTCTTGTCCGAGCGGGCGTAGGCGTAGTGGGGGATGACGGCGGTGATCTGCCCCGCCGACGCCCCGCGCGCGGCGTTGATCATCAACAGGAGCTCCATCAGGTGCTCCTGCGTGGGTGGCACCAGCGGCTGGATGAGGTAGACGTCGCGCTTGCGGCAGTTGGTCAACAGCTGCGCTTGGAGGCAGTCGTTGCTGAACCGAGAGATCCTCGCGCCCGACCGCTCCCGCCCCAGCTGGGCGCACACCTCGTCGGCGAGCTCAGGATGCGCCGACCCGGAGAAGATGACGATGCCCTTCACGGAATGCCTTTCCCTGGAAGTGCCCTCAGCCTAGTGGGGATCGCCACGGCTCGGGCTCCGTTCCTGTCGGCTGGGCGGATGCCCAGCAGAGCCCCGTCATGCGGCGGCGGGTCGGCGCCGCCACGGCTGGCCGGCTAGGCCGGGCCGGTGGGGGTGCGTCCGCACCGGGTTGCCATGATGAGGTCATGAGTTCCGCGATGCCGCAGCCCTGGGTTCGTCACTACCAGCCGGGGGTGCCTGCGCTGATCGAGGAGCCGACGGAGTCGTTGGTCGCGCTGTACGAACGGTCCGTCGCGGAGGCCGGCGACGCGGTCGCGCTCGAGTTCTTCGGCGCCGAGACGACCTACGCGCGGCTGGGCGAGCAGATCGAGCGCGCGGCGGAGGGGCTGCGGCGCCTGGGCGTGAAGCCCGGCGACCGCGTCGCGCTCATCCTCCCGAACTGCCCGCAGCACGTCGTCGCGTTCTACGCAGTGCTGCGGCTCGGCGCGGTCGTCGTCGAGCACAACCCGCTGTACACCGCGCGCGAGCTACGGCACCTGTTCGAGGACCACGGCGCGCGCGTCGTCGTCGCCTGGGACGCGGCGGTCGAGAAGCTGAGGGAGCAGCCGTCTGACATCCAGCTGGACCGGATCGTCGCGGTCAACCTCCTCAAGGCGTTCCCGCTCGTCAAGCGCGCGGCGCTCCGGCTGCCGATCGGGAGGCTGCGCGAGACCCGGGCCCGGCTGACCAGGCCCGCCCCGGGGACGATGCCCTGGGAGGAGCTGCTCAGCGCGCCGAGGATCGACGCCGGGCACCCGCGCCCCGCCGCCCTCGACCTGGCCGTCATCCAGTACACCTCCGGCACGACGGGGCAGCCGAAGGGCGCGCTGCTCACCCACTCGAACCTGTTCGCCAACGCCCGCCAGGGCGAGGCCTGGATGCACGGCGCGCAGTACCGCAAGGAGACGTTCTACGCGATCCTGCCGATGTTCCACGCCTTCGGCATGACCCTCTTCCTCACCTACTGCATCCTCAAGCAGGGGCGGCTGGTGCTGTTCCCGTCGTTCGACGTCGACCTGGTCCTCGACGCCGCGAGGAGACACCCGCCGACGGTGTACTGCGCGGTCCCGCCCATCTACGAGGCGACGGCGCGGCGCGCGAAGGAGCGCGGGATCAGCCTGCGCACGGCCAAGTACTGCATCTCCGGCGCGATGGCGCTGCCGGACGCCACCGTCGAGCTGTGGGAGTCCGTGTCCGGCGGGCTGCTCGTCGAGGGCTACGGCATGACGGAGGCGTCGCCGGTGTGCCTCGGCAACCCGTTCGCGCCGACCCGCCGCCCCGGAACCATCGGGGTCCCGTTCCCCTCGACCTGGATGCGCGTCGTCGACCCGGAGGAGCCGGAGCGGGAGGTCGGGGTCGGCGAGCGCGGCGAGCTGCTGATCCACGGCCCGCAGGTCTTCCAGGGGTACTGGCGCAACGACGAGGAGACCGCCAAGACGCTGCTGCCCGGACGCTGGCTGCGCACCGGCGACATCGTCGAGGTCGACGCCGACGGGTTCACCCGCATCGTCGACCGGGTCAAGGAGCTCATCATCACCGGAGGGTTCAACGTCGCGCCGTCCGAGGTGGAGCTCGTCCTGTCGGCGCATCCGGCGATCCGCGACGTCGCCGTGGTCGGGCTCCCGGAGGCCGACGGCGGCGAGCGTGTCGTCGCCGCGCTGGTGATCGATCTCGACGCAGCCGCGGCGCTCCGCGCGGCGGGCGGGCTCGATCCGGCGGGGCCGGGGGCGGGGGCGACCCACGACGAGCTGCGGGCCTGGTGCAAGGAGCGCCTGACGGGCTACAAGGTGCCCCGCGCGTTCTACCTCGTCGACGAGCTGCCGAAGTCGATGCTCGGCAAGGTCCTGCGGGCCAAGGTCCGCGACGCGGTCGCCCTGGCGACGCCGCTTCCCCGCGCCTGATGCTGTCATAATTGGCGCATGTCATCTGATTCGGAGGGCCATAAACGCGGGCTCACCCGCTCCTGCCCTGACGGGGCCGCCTCGTGAGCCCGGTCGTCTCCCTGCTCGTCGGCGTCGCGGTGGTCCTGCTGATCACCGCCGCCACCGCCTACTTCGTCGCCCAGGAGTTCGCCTACGTCGCGGTTGACCGGTCCCGGTTGGCCAGCCGGGCGGCCGACGGCGACCGCACCGCCCAACGCACCCTCGACATCACCCGGCGCACGTCGTTCCTGCTGTCCGGCGCGCAGCTGGGCATCACCGTCACCGGTCTGCTGGTGGGCTACGTCGCGGAGCCGCTGATCGGCCAGGCGCTCGGCTCGTTGCTGTCCGGCGGCGCGCTGACCGCCACCGCGGTTGCGATCGGCGCGTTCGTCGCGCTGGCCTTCTCCACCGTCGTCCAGATGCTGCTGGGCGAGCTGTTCCCCAAGAACTTCGCCATCGCGCGGTCCGAGCAGGTCGCCGACGCGCTGGCGCCGTCGACCAAGGCCTACCTGACGGTGCTCGGCCCGGTCATCTGGGTGTTCGACAAGGCCGCGGAGCTGCTGCTGCGCGCGCTGCGCATCCAGCCGGTGCACGACGTCGAGTCGGCGGTGTCGGCCACTGACCTGGAGCGCGTCGTCGCCGACTCGCGCGCCTCCGGCACCCTGCCCGACGACATCGGCACCGTCATCGACCGCATCCTCGACTTCCCCCGCCGCGACGTCGAGCACGCCATGGTGCCGCGCGTCCGGGTCGGGTTCGTGGCCCACACCGCCAGCGTCGCGGAGGTGCGCGCCAAGATGGCCACCGGCCACACCCGCTACCCCGTGCTGGACCGCAACGACAACGTGCTGGGCATCGTGCAGCTGGTCGACGTCCTCGACGAGCCCGCGCGCTCGACCCGACCCGTCACCGCCATCGCCCGCGACGCGCTGTTCCTCCCCACCTTCATGCCGCTGCCCGACGCGCAGCAGCAGCTCCGCGACTACGGCCAGGACCTGGCCTGCGTGCTCGACGAGTACGGCACGTTCGTCGGCATCGTGACCCTGGAGGACCTCGTCGAGGAGATCGTCGGCGAGCTCGTCGACGAACACGACGCCCTCGAGGCTCCAGGGGAGGACCGCTGGGTGATGCCCGGAGACACCCCCGTCGACGAGGTCGAGCGGCGGATCAACCACAAGCTCCCCGACGGCGACTTCGAGACCCTCTCGGGGCTGCTGATCCACGAGGTCGGCGACCTGCCGGCCGAGGGCGACGTCATCGAGTTCACGCTCGAGCCGACCCTCGGCGAGCGCGTCCTGCACGCCGAGGCCCGCGTCGTCCGGTTCGAGATCCTCGCGATCGAGCGCCACGTTCCGGCCCGCGTCCGGGTCCAGTTCGACGAGGAGGGCGACGCATGATCCTCCTCGCCATGAGCGGCTGGGCCACCGCGGGCTGGACCGCCCTGATCATCGTGCTCAGCGCCTACTTCGTCGCCGCGGAGTTCGCCCTGATGGCGGCCAAGCCGCACCGCCTCGAGGAGGCCGCGGGGACCGCAGCCGGCCGGGCGGCCGTCAAGAACTCCCACGAGCTGACGCTGGTGCTCGCCGGGTCGCAGCTGGGCATCACCGTCTGCACGCTGGCGCTCGGCGCCATCACGAAGCCCGCGGTGCACCACGCGCTGGTGCCGCTGCTGGAGCGCGGGCTGCCGCCGGTGGCCGCCGACGCCGCCGCCTTCGTCCTCGCGCTGATCCTCGTCACGTTCCTGCACCTGGTTGTGGGCGAGATGGCGCCCAAGTCCTGGGCCATCGCCCACCCCGAGCAGAGCTCGCTGCTGTTGGCGATCCCCCTGCGCGCCTACATGTGGGTGACGCGCCCGGTCCTCCGGGCCATGAACTCGGCCGCCAACTGGCTGGTGCGTCGCGCGGGCGCCGAGCCCAGGGACGAGCTGACCCAGGGGCAGGACGCGGCCGGGCTGCGGCACCTGGTGGAGCACTCCGCCAACGTCGGCGCGCTGGAGGCCTCCTACCGCGGCTCGCTGGCGTCGTTCCTGACCCTGCGCGAGACCACCGTCGCGGAACTCCTCCCGGACGGACAGCAGCTGGCGGCTGTGCCCCTCAACGCGACCATGCACGACGTCCAGGAGGTCACCCGCGGCAGCAGGCACCTGAGGGTGCTCGTCCGCGACGGCGCCCGCACCGTCGGCGTCGTCCACGTGCGCGACACGCTGCTCGAGCCCGATCTCACCCGTCCGGCCCTCGACCTGGCGCGCGATCCCGTGCGGCTTCCGGCCGACACGGGCGTCGCGGCCGGCATGGCCATCATCCGCCGCGAGCGCACCCAGCTGGCGATCGTCGTCGACGGCGACCGCGAGCTCGGCGTCCTCACCTTCGAGGACGTTCTCCCCGGCCTGATGCCCTCCGCGCTGCTCCGCGACGAGGGTGTTGCCGCCTGATCTGACGAAAAAGTGCGGCGGGATGGAGGTTCCGGCCTCAGAAGGGGGGAAACGTCCATCCCGCCGCACTTTTCCGTCAGCCTTTCGACGCACGCCGCGTCGCTGCGCTCCTTAGGCGTGGCTCAAGGAGCGTCGATCACGACTTCGCGGCGGCCGCCCGGCGCTTGTTCCAGACGTCGAACGCGACCGCGAGCAGCAGCACGAGGCCCTTGACGATCTGCTGGGTCGGGACCTGGACGCCCTGGAGCTGCATGCCGTTCGACATGACCGCCATGACCAGGCCGCCGATCATCGCGCCCGCGACGGTTCCGACGCCGCCGGTCACGGCCGCCCCGCCGATGAAGCAGGCCGCGATCGCGTCCAGCTCGAACATGTTGCCCGCGCTCGGCTGCGCGCCGTTGCTGCGCGACGAGAACACGACGCCGGCGATGCCCGCGAGCAGGCCCATGTGGACATACACCCAGAAGATGGTCCGCTTGACCTTCACGCCCGAGAGGAGCGCCGCGTTCAGGTTGCCGCCGATCGCGTAGACGTGACGGCCGTAGATGGTGTTCTTCGACACGAACGAGTACGCGAGGATCAGGAACGCGAGGATGATCAGCACGATCGGGAATCCGCGCGCGGTCGAGAGCTTCCACGCGAAGTACATGATCACGGCCGCGACCAGCACGATCTTGGCGATGAAAAGCCCCATGGACTCGACGGCCTGCTCGTAGCGGATCTTCGCGGACCGCGAGCGCCACTGCGAGTACGCGTAGCCGACGGCCGCGAAGGCCCCGATCACGACGGTGAACACGTCGAAGCCGTACCCGCCGAAGAGCCCGTTCAGGAAGCCGCTGGCGATCCTCTGAAACTCAGGAGGCATGGGGGACAGCGACACGGAGTTCAGCACCCGGAACGTCATGCCGCGGAAAAGCAGCATGCCCGACAGCGTGACGATGAAGCCCGGGATGCCGACGTAGGCGACCCACAGGCCGTGCCAGGCGCCGATGGCCAGACCCGTCGCGATACCCGCCAGCACGCCGACCCACCACGGCATGCCGTTCTTGATGACCAGCGTCGCCGCGACCGCGCCGACGAGGGCCACGACGGAGCCGACCGAGAGGTCGATGTGGCCGACGACGATGACGAACAGCATGCCGATCGCCAGGATCAGGATGTAGGAGTACTGCAACACCAGGTTAGAGATGTTGCCGGGATCGAGCAGCTTGCCGTTGGTCCACACGGCGAAGACCGCCACGATCAGGACGAAGGCGACGAGGATGCCGCCCTGCCGCAGGTTCCTCGAGAACATGTCTCGGATCGCGGTCATCAGGCGACCTCTTTCTCTTGCGTCATGAGGGCCATGAGGCTCTCCTGGGTGGCCTCTCCGCGGAGGAGCTGCCCGGTGATTCGGCCGAAGGCCAGGGTGAAGATGCGGTCGCAGATGCCGAGCAGTTCCGGCAGCTCCGACGAGATGACGACCACGGCCTTGCCCGCGTCGGCGAGCTCGTTGATGATGCCGTAGATCTCGAACTTGGCGCCGACGTCGATGCCGCGCGTGGGTTCGTCGAGGATGAGGACCTCAGGTTCGGTCATCATCCACTTGGAGAGCACGACCTTCTGCTGATTGCCGCCGGACAGCTGCCCGACGACCGTCATCACGGTCGGCGTCTTGATCCGCATCGCCTTGCGGTAGTGCTCGGCGACCTTGATCTCCTCGTTGGAGTTCACGACGCCGCGGCTCGCGATCTTGCCGAGCGACGCCGCCGAGATGTTGCGGCGGATGTCGTCGATCAGGTTGAGCCCGTAGCGCTTGCG
>DAONOU010000022.1:16787-18087 GCA_035409265.1 Arachnia sp.
CCTCGACCCGCATCATCTCCTCGCCGATCTTCGGCTCGTGATCCGGGTAGAGGTTGTTCAGGTCGCGGCCGCGATGATCGTGGTTCGCCGCCGTGCGCGGAAGCCCGAGGTCACGTGGCTTTTCGGTGAGGACACGGCGGAGTAACCCGTCGCCGCGCCTGGGGTCCGCGCTCGCGCGCGGGCCCCAGGGATCCAAGTCGGCTCTCGGCACAGTTGTCCTGCTCCTCGGACCCCCCAGCGCGGCCCGGCGGTGAGCGCCGTCCGGCGCGGACCGACGGCCCTGCTCCGAGGGCAGGCAGGTGACAACGCATTAGCGTGGGGTCCCCACAGCCTTCGCGGTGCTTGTCACTGGGGCTCTGTCTAGCAAAGTCGGGTGCGCCCGACCCTGTTGCTGGACAGAGCCCCAACTTTCTTTCCACGCCGTCGTGCGCCGCGATGGCCTCCAGCGCCTCGCGCTGGTGCCGCCGCCAACGGATCAACATTTGAACTCCACACTGTAAAGAGTCGCACTCTAGATTCCCAGTGTTCCAAGTCTCACCCTGCTATCATGGCTGATAGCAGCTAGGAGGTCTTATGACGACGATCATCGTGCGCGGGCTGGACGAGTCTGTGAAGACCCAGCTCGCCGGCCAAGCCAAGGCGCACGGCCGGTCTATGGAGGCGGAGATTCGGGAGATCCTTACCCGCGCCGCGCGTCGGCCGAACATTGGTCTGGCTCTGATGCGGGCGGCGCAGGAGGCAGGCGGCGTTGAGCTTGATATCCCTGAGCGCTCAGACGTGGCGCGGGCCGTGGACTTCGGATGATCGTCCTCGACACCAATGTCCTTTCGGAGGTTCTCCGTCCGGCCCCCGACCCTACCGTCGTTGCTTGGTTGGGGTCGCTCACTGGCGACGTGGCGATCACGGCCGTGACGCTGGCTGAGTTGCTTGCTGGGGTGCGTCGTCTTCCGGAGGGTCGACGCAAGTCTGTGCTTGCTGCGCATGTCGACGCGGTCCTCCGCGCCTACCGAGACTCGGGGTCCATCCTTGCCTTCGACGAGGCCGCGGCCCCGCACTATGCGGACATCCTCGCGTCGCGGGAGCGCGCGGGCCTGCCGATCAGCACGGCCGATGCGCAGATCGCGGCCATCTGCCGGGCGCGAGCCGCGACCTGCGCGACGAGGAACACCAAGGACTTCGCGCACACCGGCGTCGACCTGGTCGACCCGTGGGCGTCGTGAGCTTACCTAGGGAAGCACTGATCAATCGGGCACCGGCTGCGGCGCACCAGGCGGGCGATCTGAACTCTCAATATCTTCGG
>DAONOU010000023.1:0-17568 GCA_035409265.1 Arachnia sp.
ACGGCGGCCGCGATGCAGGACTCGCAGCGCGGGTACCGCGTGTCGGGGATCGTCGACGAGGGGAGGCTCCGGGCGTGGGCGCCTGCGGGGTGGCTCTCGCGCCTCGTGGCGGAGAACCCCGGCGGCATCCAGGGGCACTGGCTGGTCGTGGGGGACGCGCCGGTGACCTGGGATCAGGCCAAGGCCCTCAATCCCCTACAGGCCTTCGCCGTCTCGCGGCACGTGCTCACCCACTATCCGAGCGCGGACGAGCTCTACCCCGTCGCGGTCGACGTCGACGCGGTGGTCGAAGCGGCCGTCGGCATCGCGATCGCGGGGATGCTCGGCGCGTTCCTCGTGTTCTTTCTCGTCACGCCCGCGTTCGCGGTCTCGGGCGAGCAGCTGCGCCGTTCGCTCGGGCTCGCCTCCGCTGCGGGCGCCGCCCCGCGCGACCTGCGCCGGGCCGTGCTCGCTCAGGGGCTCGTGATCGGCACGGTCGGCGGGATCGCCGGCGCCGTGCTCGGCTTCGCCGCGGCGGTCGGCCTCACCGCCTGGGTCGAGGCGGCGACCCCCTCCGAGAGCGGCATGACCGAGCGGTACAGCGTGAGCGGCCTGCTCGCTCACTTCCCCTGGTGGGTCCTGCCCGTCGGGGTGCTGCTCGCGCTCGATCTCGGCACCGTCGCGGCGCTGCCTCCCGCCCGCACGGCGGCGCGGCTCGCGCCGGTCGACGCGCTGCGCGATCGGCGGGCTCCCCGACCGGCCCGTGGCCGGGCCGGGCGCCTGATCGCGTGGCTCGGCCACCGGGGCAGGCAGAGCCCTCCCGCGGTCCGGCTCGCCCTGCGCGACGCGGCGGACCACCCGTCGCGCACCGTGCCCGCGGCGCTCGGGGTGATCTTCGCGATCGCCGCGGCCTCGTTCGCCACGGTGCAGACGGCGTCGATGCTCCAGGACTCCCGCGATCGGGGCTCCGTGACCGTGAACGGCACGGTGGCGCTCGGCGCGCAGGTGCCGGTCAGCGCCGACTTCGACCGGCTGCTGCTCGAGGGCACCGTCGCGGCCGTCGCCGAGGAGTTCCCGAAGATCGTCGGCAGCGAGCCGGTCGGCTCGACGGGGTACGGCTCGTCGTTCAGCCTCGCGCCGCTGATGCCCGCGGGCGTCTCGTGCCCGCCGCGGCAGGCGGTGCACCTGTCGTCGGCGCTGTCGCTCGGCGCGCCGCTGCGGTGCACGGCGGAGGGATCGGCCGCGGCCTTCACCGGCGGGCTCTCCTTCCCGAGCTGGCTCGGCAGCAACACGCTGCTCCTGAGCGGCGACGCGATGCGCGCGACGCGCCTGCCCGGGGCCGAGGAGGCCGCCGCGGTGCTCGACCGCGGGGGCGCCGTCGTCGGCAACGCCGCGCTGCTGGACGCCGACGGCGACGGCGGGTATCGGATCCGCCTCGCGGTCGGTCATGAGTTCCTCCCGACGGAGGCCGACGCCGAGCGCGTCGTCACCGTGCCCGGCGCCTTCGTGCGGGGCCTCGGCGGGCCGCTGATCGTCGCGCCGGAGAAGGCGGAGGCGCTCGGCGTCGACGCCGTCGACTACCTGGGCGAGGTGCTCGTGGCCTCCTCGCCGCTGAGCTGGCGCGAGGCGCTCGACCTGCGCGCCTTCGTCGAGGAGCGCAGCCCGCTTCCGTTCGTCGGCCTACCCGACGACCCGGACCCGCTCGGGGGCGTCTACTACTGGGCGCCGATCCTGTTGCTCGCGCTCGTCGCGGTCCTGGCCACTGCGGTCGCGGTGCTGCTCTCGGCCACCCAGGGGCGGCGCGACGCGGCGACCATGCACGCCGTCGGGGCGGACCGGCGGCTGCTCGTGCGGCTCGGGCTCGCGAAGGCAGGGGTGATCCTCGCCGTCGGCGTGCCGGCGGGCGTCGCCGCCGGGCTCGGCCTCGGCGCCTACCAGGTCGCGTGGAGCCGCCGCCTCGAGGCGAGCGGCGCCTGGCTGAGCACCGTCCCGGTGTGGGGCGCGCAGCTCGGCATCGCGGCCGGCGTCTGCGCGGCGGGCCTGCTCGCGGCGTTGGTCCTCACCCGCCCGCCGAGGCGCTTCGAGCGCCGGGGCCTCGACTGACCGCCGCGCTCCACGGCTAGCGCCCGAGGCGGGCCGACAGCTCCTCCAGGACGTGCACGTAGGTCTTGCCCGTCGCCCGGGTCATGCCCAGCTCGCAGGTGCGGTTGAGGGACAGGTGCAGGTCGGCGTCCAGCTCCCTCACCGCCGCGGCCTCCTCCCGGGTCGCCGTCGCCGTCAACTCCTCGTGCAGCAACCCGCGGTCGCCGGCGAAGGCGCAACAGCGCCAGCCCTGCGGGACGACGACCTGGTCGGCGACAAGGCCGGCGAGGAAGGTGAGGTTGTCGTTGATGCCCAGCAGCGTCGAGGAACACGTCGGATGCACGACGGCGCGGCGCGCCTTCGGCAGCGGAGGCAGCCTCGGCGCGACCACCTCGGCGACCCACTGCGTGGCGTCCACCACGCGCAACTCGACACCCCTGGCCCGCAGCGCGATCTCGATGCCCTCCGTGCACGACGCGTTGTCCGAGATCAGCGGGAGGGCGCCGTCGTGCGTGGCCGCGGCCACCCAGTCGGCGAGCCTCGACGACATCGTCTCGTACCCCTTCGCCAGCCCCTTCGACTTCCACGGGGTTCCGCAGCACAGCCGGCCGACGCCCTCGGGCGTGGTCAGGACGACGCCGACCTCCGCGGCCAGGCGCCGCACGGCCGCCTCGACCCCGCCGAGCGGGGACCCGAACATGGACCCCACGCAGGCCGGAAGGAACACCGCGTCGGCGGGACGCTCGGGGTGGGGCCGACGGATCGGCCCGCCGCCCGGCAGTTCGCGCGACAGCGTGGGCACCACGTCGGTCCCGAGGACCCCGCGCGCCAGGCCCAGCGTCCCGCGCACGAGGGGCGTCGGCACGACGCTGGTGAGGGACATGCCCGCCGAGGCGACCCGCAGCACGCCGCCCCAATGCCGCGCGGCGACGTCCCAGCCCGCGTCCAGCGCGGGCGACTGGCGCTCCTTGCGGAGGGAGCGCACCAGGTCGCCGGTGTTGATCTGCACCGGGCACGCCGTCGAACACATGCCGTCGACGGCGCAGGTCTGGACGACGTCGTAGGTCTCCTGGTCGAAGAGGGCTGCCGCCAGCTCCGCCGACTCCGCCTCGGCCGCCGCCAACGCGCGCTGCACGACGATCCGCTGCCGCGGGGTCGTCGTCAGGTGCTGGCTCGGGCAGACGGGCTCGCAGTAGCCGCACTCGACGCAGTCGTCGAGCACCTCGCGCACGGGCGCCGTCGGCTTGATGTGCTTCAGGTGCAGCTCGGGATCGTCGGTGAGCACCGAGCCCGGGTTGAGGATGCGGTCGGGATCGCACGCCTCCTTGATCTCCCACATCGCCCCGTACAGCTCGTCGCCGTACTGCCGCCGCACGAACGGCGCCATGATGCGGCCCGTGCCGTGCTCGGCCTTGAGCGTGCCCTGCCGATCGAGGATCAGCGAGACCATGTCCTCGGTGAACGCCTCGTAGCGGCGCAGCGACTCCGGACCGGCGAAGTCCTCCGTGACGAGGAAGTGGATGTTGCCGTCCTTCGCGTGGCCGAAGATGACGGCGTCGCGGTAGTCGTGCCGGTCGAAGAGCGTCTGCAGCTCGCCGCACACGCTCCCCAGCCGTTCCATCGGCACCGCCACGTCCTCCAGCAGCGCGGCCGTGCCCTTGGGGCGGTTCCGCGCCACCTTCGTGTAGAGGCCCTTGCGCATCACCCACATCTGCGCCCGGCGGCGTGGATCGTCGGTCAGCTCCGGGGCGGCGGCCAGCCCGCTCAACCCGTCGAGCACCGCGGTGCCGGTGGCCACCCGCTCGTGGATCCCGGCGTCGTCCTCGGCCTCGTACTCGACGAGCAGCGACGCCTGCTGCGTGGGGATGAATCCCGCAGGCAGCACGTCGCGGGCCTCGGCGCCCATCGCCCGCAGCGACGCCGCGTCGAGCAGCTCGACGACCCCTGCACCCGATCCGACCAGGTGCGGCAGCGCGGTGGTCGCCGCCTCCAACGAGTCGAAGAGCAGCAGGCCGGTCGCCGTGCGCGCCGGGATCCTGACGGTGCGGAACGTGGCCTCTGCCACGAAGCCGAGCGTGCCCTCGGAGCCGATCATCAGGTGCTCGAGGATCTTGACGGGACGGTCGTGATCGAGGAAGGAGTTGAGCCCGTAGCCCATCGTGTTCTTGATCGCATAGCGGCGTTCGAGGTCGGAGCGCAGGTCGTCGCGGCGGAGCCGGCCGCGCAGCAGCTCCAGCACCTCGACCAGCGCGGGCTCGGCCTGTTCCAGCTCGCGGTCGGCTTCGGGGGAGGCGGTGTCGATGACCGTGCCGCTCGCCAGCACGATCACCATCGACTCGATCGTGCGGTAGGCGTTCTTCGTGGTGCCGCAGGTCATGCCCGAGGAGTTGTTGGCGATCATGCCGCCGACGGTGCAGGCGATCTCCGACGCGGGATCGGGGCCCAGCTTGGTGTGGTGCCTCGCCAGCGCCGAGTTGACCTGACGGATGGTGGCGCCCGGCTGCACCCGGACGCGGGCGCCCTCGTCGAGGACGGCGATGTCGCGGAAGTGGCGGCGCACGTCGACCGTGAGTCCCTCGGAGAGCGCCTGCCCGGAGAGGCTGGTGCCGCCGGAGCGCAGCGTCAGCGGCCAGCCAAGCGAGCGCGCCACCGACATGGCGACGGCGACGTCGTGGCTCGACCTCGCCCGGAGGACCGCATCCGGCGTCCGCAGGTAGTGGGAGGCGTCGACGGCGAGCGCGATCCGGTCGAGCTCGCGGGTGCTGACGGCCTCCTCGCCGAGCGCGGCGCGCAGGGCCGCGATCGCCGCGGCGTTCGGTGTGGGCAGATAGGCGCGCGACGTGGTGACGGACACGACCAAGCCCCCTTCATCATCGAAGTATTGGTCTGACCAAAGCAGCATACCGGATGCGGGGGGCGACGCGCGCCGCGGAGTGGTGACTGGTCAGGCGGAGTCGCGGACGACGAGGCGGCTGGGGAGGATCACGGGCTCGGGGGAGGGGGCGCCGTCGAGCAGCTGCTTCAGCATCTCCGCGGCCCGGCGCGTGAGCTCGCTCGCCGGGTTCGTCATCGTCGTCAACCGCGGCGCCGACTGGAGCGCGGCGCTGGAGTCGTCGAAGCCGACGACGGCCACGTCGTCGGGTACCCTTCTGCCCGCCGCTTGGAGCGTGCGGACGGCGCCGAGGGCCATGAGATCGGACGCGACGAAGACGGCGTCGACGTCCGGGGCGGTCGCGAGCAGTTCGTGAGCGGCGTCCTCGCCGCCCCGGACGGTGAAGTCGCCGTTCACGACGGCGGCCGGGGCCAGCCCGGCATCGGCCATGGCGTCGACGAAGCCCTCCAAGCGCTGCACGCCGGCGCGCATGTCCTGCGGGCCGGTGATGGTGGCGATCCGCCGCGCGCCGCGCGCGAGCAGGTGCCGGGTGGCGGCGATGGCGGCCGCGTGCTGATCGAGGTCGACGAAGGCCAGGCCGGGGACCTCGGGGTCGCCGACGAACACCACCGGCTGCCGTGACGACACCAGGCGGCGCGCCACCTCCGGGCCGTGGTGCGAGACGATGATGGCGCCGTCGACGTGCCCGCTGTGCAGGTAACGCGTCATCTGGCCGGGGGTCTCGCCGGGCTGCGCCATGGCGAGGAGGACCTGAACCTCCATGCCCCGGAACGCGTGCAGCGCCCCGTGGTAGGCCTGGGGGAAGAAGGGGTCCGAGAAGACGCGGTCGTCGGTCTCGGTGACCACCACCGCCACGGCCTGGGCCTTGTTGGTGACGAGCGCGCGGGCCGCGCGGTTCGGCTTGTAGCCCAGCGCCTCGATGGCCTCGCTGACCACCAGGACGGTGTCGGGGGACACAAGGGTGCCCCCGTTCACCACGCGCGAGACCGTGGCGCGGGACACGCCGGCCGCGCGCGCCACGTCCTCGAGCGTTGGTTGCGCCCTGCCTCCCTCGGGAAGCTGATGCATCATCTACTAGACCTCCAGGACGCCGCTCCGGGCGACGCCGCCGAACCACACCGCGCTGGCCTTCGGTGTCCGGTTCAGCGCCTCATCGACGGCGACGATACCGAATCGCTTGGCGTATCCGTAAGCCCACTCGAAGTTGTCGATCAGCGACCAGAGGAGATAGCCGCGGACGTCGGCGCCCTGCGCGATCGCCGCGTGGACCGCCGCGAGGTGGTCGCGCACGTAGCCGATCCTGTCGGAGTCGTCAATGGCACCATCGGGGGATACGACGTCGTCGTACGCGGCGCCGTTCTCCGTGATCACGAGCGGGATGCCCGCCGGGCCGGTGTAGTCGCGGTGCAGCCACCGCAGCAGGCGGCGGAGGCCGTCGGGCTCGACCTCCCAGCCCATGTCGGTGACCGGCAGCCCGCGCGGCACGACGACGGCGTCCGGCGCGCTCGGGTGCGGGGTCTCCAGCAGGCGGCCGCGCACGAGCTGCGGCCCGATCTCCTCGCCGGGGCGCGCGGCCCGGACGAGCTGGGTCGTGTAGTAGTTCACGCCGAGCACGTCGATGGGGGCGGAGATGGCGGAAAGGTCGCCGTCGGCCACCAGGTCGTCGTCCCAGAACGGCGCGAGGTCCGCGCGCACATCGGCCGGGTACTCCCCGGTGAAGATCGGGTGCACGAAGAAGCGGTTGGCCGTGCCGTCGACGCGGCGCGCGACGCCGACGTCGGCGGGGTCGTCGCCGGCCGGCATGACCGGCGTGAAGTTCAGCGTGATGCCGAGCTCCGTGCCCGGGCCGGCCACCTCGCGCAGCGCCGTCGTCGCCAGCCCGTGGGCGAGCAGGAGGTGATGGCCCGCCCGGACGGCCTCGCGCGGATCGGTGTGGCCGGGGGCGTGCGCGCCGCCGGCATAGCTGAGGAACGACGAGCACCACGGCTCGTTGAGCGTCGTCCAGGTGCCGACCCGGTCGCCGAGCCGCTCGTGGACGGCCAGCGCGTAGTCGACGAAGCGGAGCGCGGTGTCGCGGTTGGTCCAGCCGCCGGGCAGCGAGGCCGGCAGGTCCCAGTGATACAGCGTCAGCCAGGGCGCGACACCCCTCTCGAGCAGCGCGTCGACGAGACGGGAGTAGAAGTCCATGCCCTTCTCGTTGACCCGGTCGCCGTCCATCACGCGCGGCCAGGACACGCTGAATCGGTAGGTGCCGAACCCGAGGCCGGCCATGAGGTCGACGTCCTCCCGGTAGCGGTGGTAGTGGTCGACGGCGACCCGGCCGTCGTCGCCGCCCTCCACGGCGCCGGGCACCTCGCAGAACACGTCCCAGATGGACGGCCGCTTGTCGTCGACGTCGGCGGCGCCCTCGATCTGGAACGACGCCGTCGCCGTCCCCCACCGGAAGCCGTCCGGGAACTGCAGCGCGGTCATCCCTTCACCGCCCCTGCCATGATGCCGGACACCAGGTGGCGGCCGGCGAGCGCGAACAGCGCGAGGAGCGGAATGGTTGCGAGTACGACACCAGCCATGATCAATGCCATGTCCTTGAAGTAGGTGGCCTGCAGCAGCTGCAGGGCCACGGGGAGGGTGGGGTTGGTGGAGCCCAACACGACGAAGGGCCAGAAGAAGTTCGTCCACGAAGCGACGAACGTGAAGAGCGCGAGCATCGCCGCCGCGGGGCGCGCCGCGGGCAGGGCCACGTTCCAGAACGTGCGGATCATCGAGCAGCCGTCCACGCGGGCGGCCTCGATGAGCTCGTAGGGGAGAGCCTCGGCGAGGTACTGGGTCATCCAGAACACGCCGAACGCGGTGACCATCGCGGGCACGATGACCGCGGCCAGGTTGCCGACCCAGCCGAGCTTCGCCATCACGATGAACAGCGGGATGATGCCCAACTGCGTCGGGACGGCCATGGTGCCGACGACGAACGCCAGCAGGCCGCGCTGGCCGCGGAAGCGCAGCTTCGCGAACGCGTAGCCGGCAAGCGTCGAGAAGAAGACCACCGAGACGGAGGTGAGCACGGCGACGATGACCGAGTTCAGCACCGCGCGCCAGAAGTTGATGTCGGCGGTCAGCACGCGGGTGATGTTCTCGATGAAGTGGCCCTCGGGAATGGGCGACGGGATGGGGTTCTGCGCGATCGACGACGACGTGCTCGACGACAGTAGGAACGCGTAGTAGAGCGGGAAGGCCGAGACCAGCACGATCACGGCAAGCAGCGCGTAGGTCACCCAGCCGGGGCGCCGGACGCCGCCGTCCATCCCGCGCCGACGACGGGCCGCGCGGGCGGCACCCTTGCCGGCCACCTGCTCGATCATGCCGATCGACATCTCCGAGGCGCTCATCGCGACACCCCCTTCCTGCGGCTGCGGCTCGCGGCAGGCTTGGCTCCGCCCGAGCTTGCGATACGGCTTGTCAACCAGAAGTTGATCACCGCGAAGGCGACGATGACGAGGAAAAGGATCCAGGCCACCGCGGCGGCCCTGCCGAAGTTGCGCTGGTTGCCCCAGCCGAGCTCGTACATGAACATCGTGATCGTCATCCACTGGCGGTCGTTGCCGCCGAGGCCGATCTGGTCGAACATGCGCGGCTCGTCGAAGACCTGCAGCCCGCCGATGGTCGAGGTGATGATCACGAAGATCAGCGTGGGCCGCAGCATCGGGACGGTGACGGAGAAGAAGGTGCGGACGCGGGAGGCGCCGTCGACCACGGCGGCCTCGATGATGTCGCGCGGGATGGCCTGCATGGCGGCCAGCACGATCAGCGTGTTGTAGCCGGTCCAGCGGAAGTTGACCATGGTTGCGATGGCGAAGTGGGAAGCCAGCGAGTTGGCGTGCCAGCCGATGGCCGGGAGGCCGACCGAGGTCAGGACGGCGTTTACGAAGCCGGACTGGTCGGCGAACATCTGGTTGAAGATCAGGCCGACGGCGACGGGCGCCACCACGTAGGGCACGAGCACGCCCATCCGCCAGAGGGTCTTGGCGCGGAGGTTCGCGTCCAGCACGGCGGCGATGAAGACCGCCGCGATCACCTGCGGCACCGAGGACAGCACGAAGATGCTGAACGTGTTGCCCATCGCCTGCCAGAAGCGGGGCTGGCCCAGCACGTCCGAGTAGTTCTTCAGCCCGACGAAGCCGCCGTTGCCGGTTATCAGGCCCCACTTATGGACCGAGACGAACGCGGTGTAGAGCAGCGGGAACAGGCCCACAAGCGCGAAGAGTAGGAAGAATGGCGCGATGTAGAGGTAGGGGGCGGACTTGACGTCGAGCCGGCTCCAGAACGCGCTGCGCGACAGCGCGGGTTTCGAGGCGACGGTCACGGCTTCTCCTTTGTGTGGCGACGGGCTCCCTGCCCGCCTGCCGAGCACAAGTCTCTGCATGCGCTGATGAAGGGCCAATACGGCCGTTCCTTCGCGGATGGAGAGAACTGTGCTCGGCAGGGTTGTCGGGTGTGGACGGGATCAGCCGAGGGCGGAGATGTCCGAGGCTGCGGTCTTCCAGGAATCGTCGGGGCTGTCGGTCTTGTCGACGTCGACGCGGTTGATCGCGTTGGAGATCGAGGCGCGGTAGGCGAAGTAGTTCGGGCCCTTGAACGGCACGACGGTGACGGCCTTGGCGCGGTCGGCCAGGATCTGGCCGGTGGGCGCGTCGTTGAAGAACGGGTTGGTCACGGACAGGAGGTCATCGCTGGAGAGCGCGTCGACCTGGCTCGGGAACGTGCCCTTCAGCTTGAAGGCCTTGATCTGCTGCTCGGGGGCGGTCAGCCACGCGGCCAGCTTCTTGGCCTCGTCGACGTTCTTGCCCTGCGCCGGGACGGTCAGGAACGAGCCGCCCCAGTTGCCGCCGCCGCCGGGGAACTGGTTCGCGATGTCCCAACCCTCCATGCCGGCCGCGTTGCCCTCGATCACGCCGAGCATCCAGCCCGGGCAGAGCATGGTGGCGAATCCGCCGTCCTTGTTCTGGAAGGCGTTCTGCCAGTCCGGCGTCCACTGCTGCAGGCCGGCCGAGAGCCCGTCGTCGACGGAGGCGGCGAGGAGTTGATCGTAGATGGCGCGGATGGGGGCGTTGTCGTCGAGCGGGATCAGGGTCTCCTCGGGCTCGGTGGAGGAGAACGGGTTCGCGACCTGGTTCACCATGCCCTGGAAGATGGCGTCGGCGGAGTCGTACCAGGCGGCATCGGACTTGGCGACGAACTGCTTGCCCGCGGCGAAGTAGTCCTCCCAGGTGGACCCGAACAGCGTGGCGACCTCAGCGCGGTCCGTCGGCAGGCCGGCGGCCTCGAACAGGTCGGCGCGGTAGCAGACGGCCTCGGGGCCGATGTCGGTGCCGTAGCCCACCAGCTTGCCGTCGCCGGTGGTGGCCTGGGCGGCCTTCCAGTCGAGCCAGCGGCCCTCGAGTGCGGGATCGGTGAGGTCGGCGAGCAGGTCGGAACTCTGCATGATCTCCGGCAGCCAGTCGACCTCGACGCCCTCGATGTCGGAGAGGCCGGAGCCGGCGGCGAGCTTGGTCATGAAGTTCTCGCGCGCCTCGTCGGACGTGGCGGCCTTCTTGCCGACGACCTTCACGTTCGGGTTGAGCGAGGTGTACTCGTCGAACAGGTTGTCGTAGCCGAACTCGTTGAACGTGGCGACGGTGAGCGTGATCTGCTCGCCTCCGCCGGTGGTGCCGCCGGTGGTGGTCGCGCCGCCGGTCGGGGCCGTCGTCGGGGTGGTGGACGGGGAACAGGCGGCGAGGGCGAGTGCCGCTACGCCTGCGGCTGCTGTGATCCGCATGAGGTTGTTGCTGCGCATCTGAGACTCCTTCGTCGGGTTTCGGGGCCTGCTGAACAGTGTCCAGCGGGCTCCTGCGCTCTGTCGGTTCTCATGTCGGGTGAATCATGAGAGCGCTCCCATTACATCCTGAGAGCGCTCTCATCGTCAAGGGGTTGCGGGTCTCGGTTTGATAACGAATGCGGCGCGACCACTTAGGCGGCGAAGAAGGCCTTGGTTCCCTCGAACATCATCTGGACGGCGAGCAGGACCAGGATCATGCCCATCAGGCGCTCGACGGCGACCAGCGCGCGCTCGCCGACGACGCGCTGCAGGAAGCCGGAGAAGTACAGCACCACGGTGCTGATCGCCCACGACGCGACGAGCCCTCCGAGATACCAGGGCAGGCTCTCCGGGCTCTGGCTGACGAACACGACGATGACCGCCAGCAGCGACGGGCCCGCCATGTAGGGCACGGCGAGCGGCACGATGAACGGCTCGTCGTGCGTGACGGACTCGGTCAGGTTGCGCTCCGGGGTGGGGAACACCATGCGGATGGAGATCAGGAGAAGGATGACGCCGCCCGCGGCCTTGAGCGCCGCGTCGTCGACGTGCAGCAGGTTCAGCAGCCCCCGTCCGGCGAACAGGAACGAGACCATCACCACCAGCGCGATCAGACACTCGCGCAGGATCACCCACTGGCGCCGCTCCGGCGCCGTGTTCTTCAGCGACGCGAGGAACAGCGGCACGTTGCCCAACGGGTCCATCACGAGGATGAACGTGAACGCGGCCGAGATCATTACTTCCATGGGACTCCTTCGCTGAGAACCTATCCGGGTTGTCGGCGGGAACGAAAACGGGGGTCCGGCACGAGCCGGACCCCCGTCGTCAGGACGCGATCACTGCGCCATGGTGCCCGTCTCGAGGAAGCGGACGTGCCAGCCGAGGGCGGTGGCCAGGTCGTGCGGGGTGTGCATGCCGTTGGCCTTCTTCTCCGCCAGCTTGACGTACTCGCGCAGCGGCTCCTTGAAGTCCGGGTGCGCGCAGTTGTCGATGATCGCCTTGGCGCGCTGGCGCGGGGCCAGGCCGCGGAGATCGGCGATGCCCTGCTCGGTGATGAGCATCTGGACGTCGTGCTCCGTGTGGTCGACGTGGTTGACCATCGGGACGATGCAGGAGATCGCGCCGCCCTTCGCCGTCGACGGGGTCACGAACGACGAGATCCAGCCGTTGCGGGTGAAGTCGCCCGAGCCGCCGATGCCGTTCTGCATCCGCGAGCCCATCACGTGCGTGGAGTTCACGTTGCCGTAGATGTCGGCCTCGATCATGCCGTTGCAGGCGATGACGCCCATGCGGCGGATGGCCTCGGGGTGGTTCGACACGTCCTGCGGGCGGAGGATGATCTTCTGCGCGTAGTCGGCGGCGTTGTCGTTCATCCGCTCCGCGGCCTTCGGCGACAGCGAGAACGCGGTGGCCGAGGCGACCGTGAGCTTGCCCGAGTCGAGCAGGTCGACCATGCCGTCCTGGATCACCTCGGTGTAGGAGGTGATGTTCTCGAACGGGCTCTCGAGCAGGCCCTGAAGGACCGCGTTGGCGATGTTGCCCACGCCCGACTGCAGCGGAAGCAGGTTCTCCGGAAGGCGGCCGGCCTTGACCTCGGCGCCGAGGAAGTCGATGAAGTAGCCGGCGATGGCGCGGGAGTCGTCGTCGAGCAGCTTGAACGGGGTGTTCCGGTCGGGGCTGTTGGTCTCGATGACGCCGATCACCTTGTCGGGATCGATCTTGAAGACCTTGTCGCCGATCCTGTCGCCCGCGTTCTGGATGGGCAGCGGGACGCGGTTGGGCGGCAGGGCGCCGATCGGGGCGTAGATGTCGTGCATGCCGAACAGGCCCTCGGACTGCCACGAGTTCACCTCGAGGATGATCTTGTCGGCGTTCTCCAGGTAGGTGCGGTTCATGCCCACCGACGACGACGGCACGAGCCAGCCCTCCTCGGTGATCGAGGTGACCTCGATGACGGCCACGTGCAGCTTGCCGAGGAAGCCCTGTGAGACCTGCGGGCCCATGTGCGACAGGTGGATGTCCTGGTAGAACGACGTGCCGTTGTTGATGGCCGTGCGCATGTCGGGATCTGACTGGTACGGGGCGCGGTAGGAGATGCCGCCGGTGCGGGCCAGCGCGCCGTCGAGCTCGGGAGCGGTCGAGGCGCCCGTCCAGACGCCGATCCGGAACTCCTCGCCCTTGTTGTGGTGGGCGTCGATGACGGCGGCGAGCGCCTCCGGGAACTCCTTGGGGTAGCCCGCTCCGGTGAATCCGGAGAAGCCTATGTTCCATCCGTTCTGGACCAGGGCGGCGGCGTCGTGGGCCGACATCACCTTGCTTCGCATAGCCTCGTTGCGGATGCGACCTGACATCTGTCCTCCTTGAGAAAATTGCCTGCGGCAGTGCTTCGCTCACCCTACCGGCTACGTGGCGCGGGAAATGCGCGGCCCCGACAATCCGTCGGAGATGAGGGGTGGTGCGGTCAGAAGCCCGCGAAGGCGGCGACGGCGTCCAGGCGGGGGAAGCCTACGGCGACGTCCGCGGCCGCGGCGGTGACGGGCTTGGCGCGGTAGGCGACCGAGAGCCCGGCGGCGGCGAACATGGAGAGGTCGTTGGCGCCGTCACCGACCGCGACGGTGCGGCCGGGTCGACGCCCGCGGCGTCGGCGAAGCGCAGGAGGTCGCGGGCCTTCTGGTCGCGGTCGACGACGGTGCCGATCACGCGCCCGGTCAGGCGCCTGATCCCGTCGACCGTCTCGGTCTCCAGCTCGTTCGCGTTGAAGAAGTCGAGGCCGAGGCCGTCGGCGAGCGGCCCGACCAGCTGGGTGAACCCGCCGCTGGTGACGCCGACCTTCGCGCCGGCGGCCCGGGCCGCGGCGATGAGGTCGGGGGCGCCGGGGGAGAGCGTCATGGCGGGGCCGACCTCGTCGAAAACGCTCGTCGGCAGGCCGCGCAGCGTGGCGACGCGCTCGCGGAGCGAGGCCTCGAAGTCCAACTCGCCGCGCATCGCGCGCTCGGTGATCTCGGCGACCCGCTCGCCGACCCCGGCGTGCGCGGCCAGGAGGTCGACGGCCTCGGTGGTGGTGAGGGTGGAGTCGACGTCCATCATGAGCAACCGGGCGGGGGCGGTCGCCAGGGGGCCTGCGATCACGCCGACGGCGACGGGCCCGGCCACCGCGCGCAGCGCGTCGCGCAGGAGGGCCGGGTCGTCGTGGCTTGTCAACACGCTGATCCGCGTCCCGTACGGGGCCTCGGACCGCGTGGCCTCCCCGCTCGGAACGAGCGACACGAGCGAGGAGGGGATGGGCCCGGGGGAGACGAGCGTCACGCGGATCTGCATGGGGTCAGGGTAGTGCCACCGCTCCTGCAGGTTGCCCGTCAGCGGGTGGCGGCGGTGGGTGTGACCGTCACGGACTCCGCGGAGCCGCCCCGGATCACGGTCAGCGTCATCGGCTCGCCCACCCGGCCCGCGCGCACCAACGCGACAAGCGACTCCGTGGACGTCACGGGCTGCCCGTCGACGGCGGTGACGAGGTCGCCCTCGCGGAGCCCGGCGCGGGCGGCGCCGGTGTCGGGGACGACGGAGGCCACGACCGCGCCCTGCTGGCCGGTCTGGCCGACGTCGCGGGCCGTCACGCCCAGCTGCGGGTGCTGCGCGACGCCGTTGGCGATCAACTGCTCGGCCACGTACTGGACCTGGTCGGCGCCGATCGCGAAGCCGATGCCGATGTTGCCGGCCTGGCTGTTGCCGCCCGACGACAGGGAGGCGATCGAGCTGGTGATGCCCACGAGCTCGCCCGCGGTGTTGACCAGCGCGCCGCCCGAGTTGCCCGGGTTGATGGCGGCGTTGGTCTGGATAGCGGCGGTCACGACGACGTTGGAGCCCTGCGCCATGTTCGCGCCGCTGGTGACGGCCTCCGTCGTCACGGGCCGGTTGAGGGCGGAGACGATGCCGGTGGTCACGGTGTCGGCGAGCCCCAGCGGGTTGCCGATGGCCATCACGGGGTCGCCCACCTTCAGGGCCTTCGCGTCGCCGAAGTTCATCGTGGCCAGGTCCGACGGCGGGTTGGTGAGCTTGATCACGGCGAGGTCGGTCGAGGGGTCGGTGCCGACCACCGTCGCCTCGTAGGACACGTTGCCGAGCAGGACGGTCAGCCGCGCGTCCCCGCTGCCGGAGACGACGTGGTTGTTGGTCACGATGTGCCCCGCTGCGTCGATCACGACGCCGGACCCCTGCGAGGCGCCGCCCTGTCCCACGACGTCGATGGCGACGACGGCCTTCGACGCCGCGGCCGCGACTGCGGTCCAGTTCGGGTTGCTCGGGTCGGCTTGGACGACCTGGGTCGAGGACCCGCCGACGAGGGCGGGCGCGCCGCCGCCGGTCAACTGCGAGGCCGCAAAGCCCGCGCCGCCGCCGACGCCCGCTGCCAGGACCGCGATGGCGACGGCCCCGGCGAGCCGGGAGCGCCCCTTCGCCTTGGGCGCCGTGGTCGTCGTCTCCGGCGTGCCGAACGGGCTCGGCGGCGGGTAGGGGGCCGTGTACGGATCAGAGGCCGTCGGCCCGTAGGCGTTCGGGGTGGCTTGGCTGTAGGCGTCGGCGCGCGGCGCGGACGGGGCATATGCGCCGGCTGGCTGGGGCGTCGGCTGCGGCGCGATGGGGTCGAGGGGGAGCGTCGGCTCGTCGTGCGGCGTGCTGGCGTGATTCCACCCGTCGCGGCTCCACGGATGCGGGTTGCTCTGGTTGCTCATCGGGGTCTCCTCGCTAGGCATGGTCTCATGAAATCCCCCCATCCTGTGTGGTTCCTGTGAGGTGCCTTTGGGGCTGCTGCGAACCGCTGGCTGAGCCGAGACGCGTGTCGAACACCAACCTGTCAGCGCCTCGTCGTGACCGTCACGGTGTAGTGCGGGTCCTGGGCGGCGACCTGGGTCCGGCCCAGCCGCACGTTCAGTTCCTTGCGATAGGGGAGGTGGGAGTTGAACACGCACCAGAGCCGGCCGCCGGGGCGGAGCACACGGGCGGCGTCGTCGAACATGCGCAGGGTGTCGGTGGTGTCCTTCGCCACACCCTGGTGGAAGGGCGGGTTGGTGACGATCGCGTCGAAGGAGGCGTCGTCGTAGCCGTCGAGGCCGTCGCCCCAGGTGGCGTCGACCTCGAGCCCGTTGACCTCCGCGGCGACGGCGGTGCCCGCGACGGACGACCAGCTGACGTCGCGGGCCCGGACCCGCAGGCCCTGCTTCGCGAGGCGCATGGAGAGCGTGCCGTTGCCGCAGCCGAAGTCGAGCACGTCGTCGGCCTCGAGCCCGGGCGTCCGGCCGCCGCCGGCCATCGCCATCATGAGCAGCCGGCTGCCGGGGTCGATCTTGGTGCCGCCGAACGTGGCGCCATGGGCGGCGACGGCGAATCCGAAGTCCTCGTGCATGCGGACCTTCGGCCAGTCGGTCTCGAGGCCCTCAGGCCCCCAGGCGCGCAGCACGCGCGCCTTCGCGCGGCCCAACGACGCCGAGACCGCGGCGAAGTGCTTGTTCAGCACCTGGTTCATCGTGTGGTTGAGGTGCTTGATCCTCGCGCCGCCGACGAACGTCACGTCCTGTGCCCCCTGCACCACCGCGGCCTGCTCGTCCAGCGCGGCCAGCGACTTCGGGATGCGGGCGAGGGCGAGGTCCACGCCGGCGAGGTCGTTCGGGTGCTCGACGAGGAGAGCGGGGTCGACGCGGGCGGCGTCGCGCCAGTCGTCGCAGAAGACGCGCACGTCGTCGGTGAGGGTGAGGGCGTCGTCGACGAGCGCCGGCGCGTCGAGCACCGCCACCGCCTTCGCCTCTTTCGGGGCCTCGTCCCAGATCAGATCGTCTACCGCGTCGCGCATGGGCCGATCCTATGGGAAGCGCTCCTTGAGCGCGGCGTCGCTTCGCTCCTTCGGCGCGGCTCACGGAGCGTTCGGTAGGTTGGCCCCGTGGAGTTCTCGGTGATCATCGACCCCGGCGACGGCGACGCGCTGGCCCTGCTCGAGCGGCTCGCGGAGCGCGCCTCGGTCCGGCCGATGCTGCACGGGCCGGGGACGGCGCTCGTGCTCGGCGGCGCGCGGTCCGGCAAGTCGACGTGGGCGGAGCAGCAGCTTGAGGGCTGCGAGGACGTCGAGTACGTGGCGACGTCGATCGTCGACCCCGATGACGCGGAGTGGGTCGAGCGGGTGGCGCTGCATCGCGCCCGGCGGCCCGCCGGCTGGCGCACGACGGAGACGGTGGACCTGCCCGCGGTGCTCGGCGCCGACGACGCGGCGCCGGTCCTCGTCGACTGCCTGGCCGTGTGGCTGGACCGTGTGCTCTTCGAGTCCGGCGCGTGGGACGATGCCGAGGGATGGCGCGGCCTCGTCGAGGAGCGGGTCTCCGCGCTCGTCGCGGCGCTGTCGACCACCCGGCGCGACGTGATCCTGGTCAGCAACGAGGTGGGCCAGGGGATCGTCCCGGCCACGGCGTCGGGGCGGCTGTACCGGGACGAGCTGGGGCGCCTGAACACGCGCGTGGCCGCCGCCGTCGACGAGGTGTGGTTCTGCACCGCGGGCGTCGCGAGGCGGCTGCGATGAGATCCCTGCACGCCGCGATCGGGCTGTTCACGGTCTTCAAGGTTCCCTCCTTCGACATCGATCGAACGACGGCGCGACGCGCCCTCCGCGCGCTGCCCTGGGTCGGGCTGCTGCTCGGCTTCGTCGCCGGGGCCTTCGGGCAGGTCGTCGGCGGCTCGCTGCTGGGGGCGGCGCTGGCGCTGGCGATCGTGGCCGGCGCCACGG
>DAONOU010000024.1:0-17562 GCA_035409265.1 Arachnia sp.
ACTGGATGCGCGACCGGCAGAACCACTGGTGGCAGGACCTCGGCATGCAGGACGCGGGCTGGACGTACGAGTTCTTCGACGGCGCTCTGCTGCGGGAGGAGAGCGTGACGTTCGGCGACGGCGTCGTGCAGCCGGGCGGCCCCGGCTACCAGGCGCTCATCGTCTACCAGGAGGCCCTGGCGGCGGACACGGCGGCGCTCCTCCTCGACTGGGCGCGGCAGGGGCTGCGCGTCCTCATCGTCAACGGCGCGCGCGAGCTGAGGTCGCTCCTGTACGACCGGTACGCCACCTTCGTGAGGGCCGCGGCGCGGACCCCCGGCCTCGACGGCCGCGACGCCGAGCTCGCCGAGACGATGGCCGCGCTGCGCGCGCTCCCCACCGTGGCCGAGATCGATGACCCCGCCGGAACCGTCGACGCGCTCCGGGGCCTCGGCGTCGTCGGCCGCGCCGAGTTCACCGCGGACAACCGGTCCGTCCTCAGCTATCTGCGCGAGGACGGCGACCTGCTGCACCTGTTCGCGTACCACTTCCTGTACGAGGCGGGCGAGGCGACCGAGATCGAGTTCGCGCTCCCGGGGGAGGGCGCCGTGCGTCGCGTCGAACCCGCCACCGGCGAGCTCCGTGCGCCGGGCGCGGTGCGCCACGAGGGCGGCAGGACGCTGCTCCGCGTCACCTTGTCCCCGGGCGAGGCGGCGCTGTTCACCGTCGACCGGGCGAGCGCGCCGGAGGCCCTCGAGGCGCCGGCCGTCACGACGCTCGCGGAACTGACCGACTGGCGGATCGCCGTCGAGAGCTGGGACGCCGGCGAGCCCGAGCTCATCGTCGAGGACCGCGGGTTGGGCTACGAGACCCGGGAGCTGAGGCCGACCACCGCGGTCACCAAGCTGGAGAGCCCCTCGCGTGCCCTGGCGCCCTGGAAGGACCTTGAGGGGGTCGGGCCGGACGTGTCGGGCGTGGGTGAGTACGTCGCGAGCTTCGCGGTGTCGGCCGCGGACATCGACGGCGGACGCCTCGTCCTCGACCTCGGCTCCACCTCCGGCGGGCTCGGCTCGGTGCGGGTCAACGGGTCCGAGCCCCGGGGCTTCGACACCTCCCGGCCCGTCGTCGACGTCACCGACCTGGTGCGCGACGGCGCCAACGACCTCGTCGTCCGGGTCTCCAGCTCGCTGAACAACCGGCTCATCGCGCGCGGCTACTACGACGCCATCCCCGACATCGGCCTGATGCTGGCCAACCGCCAGGGCGTCCACCGGACGGTGGTCCGCGACTACGGGCTGCAGGGGCCGGTGCGCCTCCACCGGGTGGGCTGACGTGTCCGACGCCGCCCGCCCGGACCTGTCGCCCATCCTGACCGAGGACCCGCTGGACATGCGGCTCACGCTCGCGTCGATCATCCACTGGGCCGACAGCCGCGAGGTGCGCGAGGGCGTCATGGCGAAGGTCCGGTTCCCCGCGGACGACGTCCAGATGTTCCTGGTGGTGAACCAGCTGGCCTACCGCGGCGCGCTGCGCCCGACCGACCTGTCCTCCGTGCTGGGGACGGGCAAGGCCAACATCACCAAGATCGTGGGGCGCCTGGAGGAGATCGGGCTCGCCCTGCGCATCCCCTCGGACCGCGACGAGCGCAGCGTGCTCGTCGCGCTGACCCCGCTGGGGCGCGAGATGGGGCAGCGGATCATGGCGGTCGCGGGCGAGAGCTTCAGCGCGGCGCTCGACGGATGGAGCGGCGAGGACGTCGAGACGCTCCGTCGGCTGCTCGGACGTTTCGCGCGGCAGGCGATGCGGGAGCTCGCCTACCGCGCGTCGATCTGAGCCGCGCGTCGCCCCGTCGATGCAACCGGCTCGGTATCATGCGAACCGTGTCCGATCAGTTGTGCCCGTCCGGCGTCGTGGTGAGCCTTCCTGACGCTCCTCTCGACGACCATGTCGGCGCCATCGAGGTGCTGATCCAGGAGGGCCTGACCACCTTCGCGTTGCCCGCCGCGTGCGAGGCCTTCGCCGGCGTCGTGGCCATCTTCGGGGCCCGCGCGGTCGTCGGCGCCACGCGCGTGGCGGACGCCGACGGCGTGCGGCTGGCCGCGGAGCGGGGCGCGCGGTTCGTGCTCGCCGATGTCGCGTCGGTTGAGGTCGCGTCCGCGGCGCAGGAGGCGGGGCTGCCGTGCCACGGCTCGGCGATGACCCCGGCCGAGGTGCGCGCCGCGCTCGCCCTTCCCGACGGCAGGGTGCTGCTCTACCCCGCCGACGTGGCGGGCCACGCCATCGCGCCCCGGTTGAGGGAGCTGGGGCTGATCGAGCGCGTCGTCGCGCTCGGCGGCGTCGGGGCGTACGCGGCGGGCGAGTGGCTGAAGGCGGGCGCACAGGCGGTGTGCGTCGACTCGACGCTGCTCGGAGACGCCTACTCAGGCGGGTCGCTCGGCCAGCTGCGCGACCGCTGCTCGTCGTTCGTCGCGGTGAATCGGCGTCAGTCGTCCTGAGGCGGCAGGCCGCGCCGTCCGACCGGGGCCTCGGGCTCGTCGGCGAACATGGCGAGGCCCTCGGAGTCCTCGTCGGCGTGCCGGCTGCGGATCCTGCCCCGGACGATGAGCGCGGTCGCCGCGCCGACCACCACGGTGCCTACCGCCGCCAGCGCCAGGATGTACCAGCCCAGGGAGCCTCCCGGCTGGCCGGGCGCCTCCTGGGCGGGCGACGGGGAGGCGTCCTCGGTCGGCTCCGGGCTGGGCGAGGGCGACTCCTCGGCGGGGTCGGTGGGCTCGGGTGCGACGTCGGTGAACTCGATCTCCATCCGCACGGTCGTTGAGGCCGCTTTCAGGCTGTCGGTGCCGCGGAACGAAAGGGTCAGTGCGAACTCGCCGTCGGGCTGGGCCTCCGGGATGGTGTAGAAGGTCTCGAAGTAGCCGTTGCTGTTGGTCAGCGTGTACGACTCGTCGACGTCGCCGCCGGCGTCGCGGACGGAGATGCCTGCCCCGGCGACGCCCTTGCCGCCCTCGGTCTTGAGCGATCCCGCCAGCGTGACGACCTCGCCGTTGCTCGCCGTCTCCGGCGCCTCGACCCGGAGGCGGAGCGCCTGTGTTTGGCGCGCGATCGTGAACTGGTAGGCGGCGCTCGCGGGATCGGCCTCGCCGTTGCCGAGGAAGTGCAGCTCGACGCGGTGCGTGCCCGGCTCGATGTCTGCGGGGACGGGGAGGTTGATCGTGAACGCCCCGTTGCGGCGGGTGGGTGCGCTCGCCACCTCGTCGCCGTCGAGGTACAGCTGCAGCTCCTCGCCGGCGAGGGGGGCGCCCGCGCTGGTCAGGCTGCCGCGGACGGTGACCGTGTCGTCGTTGAACGCGAAGGTGGCGTCCAGGGTGCTGGCGGCGGCGCGGGCCGACAGCGGGACGGCGGCCAGGAGGAGGGCGGCGAGGGCGGCCACCAGTGCGCCGCGTGCCGTTCGTGGGCGCATCGTTCCTCCGTCTGTGGTCGTCGCGGCACTTATGTACCGCGTCAGGGACATTAGTGGATCGTTTTCGGGTTTTGCAGGCAACCCTTGAGAACGCACCCACCATGCCTTAAGATAGACTAAGAATTTCTCAGGATAGGGGTTGTGGTGGCCACAGCGCGGCGCGCCGCTCAGGCGGATGACGAGGCCCTCGTCGAGCTCCCGACTCCTGCGGCGCCCCGTCGCGGCGAGCGCAGGGCCTCCTCCCGCGGCCTCCGCCTCGCGCTGGCTCCGGTGACCGCGCTCGCCGTCGTCGGCCTGGTCGCCGGGGCGACGCTGCTGCCGCTGGACAAGGGCCGCGTCGAGCGGGCGGACCCGGACTTCGCGGCCGTCACGCCGACGTTCACGCCGGTGAGGCCGCTCGCGACGTCGCGGTCGCTGCCTCGCGCGCCGCTGACGGAGGCGACTGCGCCGTGGACGGAGCCCGTGCCGACGGCGACGGCCGTGGGCGAGCCGTCGGACGAGGCGAAGGACGAGAGCAAGAAGGCCGCCGGGAAGAAGACGGACAAGAAGGCCGAGAAGGCGAAGGACCCCTCTGCCGAGGAGTCCGGGGACGAGAAGGCCGAGGAGTCGCCGGACTTCGACGAGCTGGGCGACAAGGACGGCAAGCGGTACGCCAGGAGCGGGCTCAACGTGCGCGTCGGGCCGGGCACGGAGCACGACGTGCGCACGACGGTGAGTGCCGGCGCGGAGCTCGTCGTCACCGATCGCACGGACGACGGCTGGCGGCAGGTCGTATGGAAGAAACGCGCCGGCTGGGTGAAGGCGAGCTACCTGACGAAGACCAAGCCGAAGGCGGGCGAGGAGTCCTCGGACAAGGGGTCGGGCTCAAAGGACTCGGACTACTCGTCGGCGGCGTGCGCCAAGGCCGGCGGCCTCGAGAAGAACCTCACCTCCCGCGCGACCTCGGTGCTGCGCGCCGTCTGCGCGAAGTTCCCGTCGGTCAAGAGCTACGGCGGCTACCGAGCGGGCGACAGCGGGTACCACGGGTCGGGCCGTGCGATCGACGTCATGATCTCGGGCGACGCGGGCTGGGAGATCGCGAAGTGGGCGCGCGCGAACGCCGGCTCGCTGGGCATCGTCGAGGTCATCTACGAGCAGAAGATCTGGACGAAGCAGCGCAGCGGCGACGGCTGGCGCTCGATGTCCGACAGGGGCGGGGCGACCGCCAATCATTACGACCATGTTCATCTCAGCGTGAGGTGACCCCACGGGCCCTCGTCGGGGCGGCCGCGAGGCGCAGGTCTTTCGATGCGCCCGGCTCAAGGAGCGTGGGGTCGTTTAGGCTAAGCCCATGACTTCACCGGTTGACGCCACCACCACCGCCGCCTGGGCCGACCTGCACACGCTCAAGGACGCCCTCGTGCCCGACCTCCGCGCCTGGTTCGCGGCCGACCCGCGCCGCGCGGAGGAGCTCACCTTCGACCTCGCTGACCTCCGCGTGGACCTCTCCAAGAACATCATCACCGACGACGTCGTCGCGGCCCTGCTGCGGCTCGCCGACCAGGTCGACCTGCCGGGGCGCCGCGCCGCGATGTTCGGCGGCGAGCACATCAACGTCACCGAGGATCGCGCCGTGCTGCACACCGCGCTGCGGCTGCCCCGCGACGCCGAGCTCCTCGTCGACGGCCAGGACGTCGTCGCCGACGTCCACGAGGTGCTCGACAAGATGTACGCGTTCGCCGAGAAGGTCCGCTCCGGCGAGTGGGTCGGCGTCACGGGCAAGCGCATCGAGACGGTGGTCAACATCGGCATCGGCGGCTCCGACCTCGGCCCCGTCATGGTCTACGAGGCGCTCATCCCTTACGTGCAGGACGGCCTGACCTGCCGCTTCGTCTCCAACATCGACCCGGCGGACTGCGCGGAGAAGGTGGCCGGCCTTGACCCCGAGACGACGCTGTTCATCGTCGCGTCCAAGACGTTCACCACGCTCGAGACCCTGACCAACGCCCGCATGGCGCGCGACTGGTTCCTTGGCACGCTCGTCGACGGCGGCGTCATCGAGGACACCGACGACGCCCGCCGCGGCGCGATCGCCAAGCACTTCGTCGCGGTGTCGACGGCGCTGGACAAGGTCGCGGAGTTCGGCATCGACCCGGTCAACGCGTTCGGCTTCTGGAACTGGGTCGGCGGGCGCTACTCCGTCGATTCGGCCGTGGGGCTGCCCGTGGCCATCGCCATCGGGCCGGACGGGTTCCGGGACTTCCTCGCAGGCTTCCACGCCGTCGACCAGCACTTCCTGACCGAGGCGCCCGAGCGCAACGTCCCGCTGCTGATGGGCCTGCTCAACGTCTGGTACGTCAACTTCTTCGGCGCCCACAGCCACGCCGTCCTGCCCTACGCGCAGTACCTGCACCGCTTCGCCGCCTACCTGCAGCAGCTGACGATGGAGTCCAACGGCAAGTCCGTGCGCTGGGACGGCACGCCCGTCACCAGCGACACCGGCGAGATCTTCTGGGGCGAGCCCGGCACCAACGGCCAGCACGCGTTCTACCAGCTGATCCACCAGGGCACGCGGCTCATCCCCGCCGACTTCATCGCCGTCGCCAACCCCGCGCACCCGACCAAGGACGGCGAGGCCGACGTCCACGGCCTGTTCCTCGCCAACTTCTTCGCGCAGACGGCCGCGCTGGCGTTCGGCAAGACGGCCGACGAGGTGCGCGCCGAGGGCACCCCGGAGGCCATCGTCCCCGCCCGCGTCTTCGCCGGGAACAAGCCGACGACATCGATCATGGCGCCCGCGCTGACGCCGTCGGTCGTCGGCCAGCTGATCGCGCTGTACGAGCACATCACGTTCGTCCAGGGCATCGTCTGGGGCATCGACTCGTTCGACCAGTGGGGCGTCGAGCTGGGCAAGAAGCTCGCGATGGAGATCGCCCCGGCGGTCTTCGGCGACGCCGAGGCCCTCGACCGCCAGGACGCCTCGACCAAGTCGCTGGTGAACTGGTACCTGGCGAACCGCGACTGAGCCGGTAAGCCCGCGCACGTATGTGCCGGGATCGATGGCGGCGGAGGAGGCGGCGCTCAAGCCGCTGATCGACGCCGGGTGCCTCGTCAGCTGGGAAGACGGGTAATCCGACCGCTTGCGCGTGGCTGGCAGGATGGTCGGCATGTTGAGCCGACCATGGAAGCGGGCGCTGCTCGTCCTGGGCCTCGGCCTCGTACTGGGAGGCGTCGCAGTCGCCGCGTCGGCCGCGCGGGTCGCGTCGCTCTCCTCGGGGAGAGTGTTCGCGTCCGAGGACGTCCCGGAGCGCGGCGTCGGCCTGGTGCTGGGCGCGCGCTCGCACCCGGATCGGCCGTCGGCCTTCCTCGCCGCGCGGCTGGACGTCGCCGTCGACCTCTTCCAACGGGGCAAGGTCCGCGTGCTGCTGGTCAGCGGAGACAACCTCGCGAGGTCCAACCACGAGACCGCGATGATGCGCCGCTATCTGGAGGAGCGTGGCGTGCCGCCCGAGGCGGTCTTCGAGGACGAGGCGGGGTTCGACACCTACGACTCGTGCGTCCGCGCCCGCGACGTGTTCGGCGTCGACGAGCTGATCATCGTCACCCAGGACTATCACCTGGGCCGCGCCGTCGCGATCTGCCGCCAGGTGGGAGTCGACGCCGTCGGGGTGGCCGACGAGTCGGTACGGGCGCGATACCCGGCCGTCTGGGCGAAGGGCGCAGGACGGGAGTGGGCGGCCAACCTGAAGATGGAATGGGACGTCGCCACCGCCCGGCAGCCGCAGCGGGACCCGTTCGACTCGTCGCTCCTGGCGGCCACCGAACCGTAGCTCTCGCGACAATTCGGCGGGGCCGCCAGCATGTGACCGTTCTCATTCCGGTAGGCTGACCATTCAGGATGTACCGCGCGGTCGCGCGGGTTGGACTGTGGAGGTCATTGTGGATCAGGCAGCGCGCGAGGCGGTTCAGAGCGCGAACACGTCGCTGGGCATCGAGTTCGGCTCGACCCGGATCAAGGCGGTGCTGATCGGGCCCGATCAGCAGCCCATCGCCACCGGCGGCTACGAGTGGAAGTCGAAGCTCGAGAACGGCGTCTGGACCTACGACCTCGACGCCGTCTGGACCGGCGTGCGCGCGGCCTATGCCGAGCTGGCGGCCAACGTCGAGTCCGCGACGGGCGTCGTCCTCGAGCGCGTCGGCGCGCTCGGCTTCTCCGCCATGATGCACGGCTACCTCGCGTTCGACGCCGACGGCGGCCTCCTCGTGCCGTTCCGCACCTGGCAGAACACCTCCACGGCCGAGGCCTCGGCCGTCCTCACGCGGGAGTTCCAGCACAACATCCCGCAGCGCTGGAGCGTCGCACACCTCTACCAGGCCATCCTCGGCGACGAGCCGCACGTGGCCGACATCGACTACCTCACCACGCTGGCCGGCTACGTGCACTGGCGCCTGTCCGGCGAGCGGGTCACTGGCGTCGGCGACGGCAGCGGCATGTTCCCCATCGATGTCGCGACCGGCGGGTTCGACGAGAGGATGCTCGCCCGGTTCGACGAGCTGGTCGCAGAGCGGGGCTACCCGTGGCGGCTCGGCGCGCTGCTCCCGTCGGTCCTCCCCGCCGGGGAGCAGGCGGGCGTGCTGACCGCCGAGGGCGCGGCGCTGCTCGACCCCACCGGACGACTCCAGGCGGGCATCCCCCTGGCACCGCCGGAGGGCGACGCAGGCACCGGCATGGTGGCGACGAACTCCGTCGCGCGCCGCACCGCCAACGTGTCGGCGGGCACGTCGATCTTCGCGATGGTCGTCCTCGAAGGGCCGCTGAGTCGGCAGCATGAGGAGATCGACCTCGTCACCACGCCCGCGGGGGACCTCGTCGGCATGGCGCACTGCAACAACGGCACGATCGACCTCAGCGCCTGGGTTTCGCTGTTCGGCGAGGTGGCCGCGGCGCTCGGCGCGGACGTCGACACCAACACCCTGTTCGAGACCCTCTACCGCGCGGCCCAGGGCGGCGACGCCGACGGCGGCGGCATGCTGGCCTACAACTACCTGGCCGGCGAGCACGTCGTCGGCCTCGAGGCCGGCCGCCCGCTGTTCGTGCGCACTCCCGAGAGCCGGTTCACGCTCGCCAACTTCATGCGCACGCACCTGTTCGCGTCGCTCGGCGCGCTGCGCGTCGGCATGGACGTCCTGCTGAGGGACGAGGGCGTGCAGCTCGACTCGATGTTCGCCCACGGCGGGCTCTTCAAGACCAAGGGCGTTGCGCAGGGCTTCCTCGCCGCCGCCATGGACACCCCCGTCTCCGTCGGCGACCTCGCCGGCGAGGGCGGCGCGTGGGGCATGGCGCTGCTCGCGCAGTACCTCAGGGTCGGGGAGGGCTCGCTCGCCGAGTGGCTCGCCGCCGAGGTTTTCGCGGGCGCCGACGTCGTGACGCTCGACCCCGCGCCGTCCGACGTCGAAGGCTTCGACCGATTCATGGGTCGCTACCGGGCGGGCCTCCCCGTCGAGCGCGCCGCGATAGACCTGCTCGGCTGACACCAAATCGTTACGGAAGACGGCGTTCGCGGCGCGCGTCGGCGGTGTAGCGTCTCCGCGTCGGCACCTTCCCGATCGGGAAGGGCCTTGTCACCATGATCTTTCACCCTGCGCGAGCGACTGCCCATCCGGGGCATAGACAACGGCTCTCGCTGATCGTCCTCGTCTTCTCGTTGTTCGCCGGATTCATGGCCACGATGGCCCCGGCGACGGCTCAGGCTGACGGCAACGCGGAGGCCAGCCCGTACCGGATGGCCCGCGTCGACGGGACCGAGTACGTGTTCGACGTCCCCATGACGGCGGACTTCGCCGCGATGGTCACCTGCGCACCGGAGAAGTACGCCAGGTTTCGGGACCTGTGCGCGGAGTCCTCGGAAGAGATCGGCGGCGCCGCGCACACCGTGATCCGCAGCCAGGTCACGTGGGACAAGGACCTGATCGACAACGGTCAGGTCGCGTTCGCGCGAGGCGGAATGCTCCGAGACATGAGCTGGTGGATGAAGCTCGACCAGAAGGACGCCGGCTGACCCGAACTGGCCAAGGCCCTCCGGAAGGACGCCATCAAGAGCGGCACCTGGAGCCATATGGACATCCTCGTGGTGACCTCGCCGCCGGCGGGGGAGCCACTCAGGCTGCCCGTCCCGGCCGGTGAGCTGGCCGTGCGGGGGATGGTCGAGCTGTCGGGCGAGACCAAGGCGGGGACCTACTACCCGAAGGTCAAGGTGCCGAAGGACCTCGACGGGTTCAGGGCGCAGATGCTCGCCTTCAGCAACGCCGGGCGCCGCGACCCCGACTCCCGCAAGACCCACCGCACGGCCACCGTTACCGACCTGAGCCTCAACGAGGTGATCACGAAGGGCGGAGCCAAGGAGAAGGTCTTCAGGGAGAACGACACCCCTCCCTACTTCTCCGACCAGAAGTCCGACCCCGCCCTGGACAAGATGGCCCAGTTCCAGGCCGAGTACAACGCGAGCCGCGAGGCGCCGGCGTCGCCTGATCTCCACAACGGCCCCGCGAGGTTCACCTTCGAGGGCCGCACGGCCTCGATGCTCGGGCTGGGGGAACGCTCCGCGTTCTTCGGCGCCCCGAGCAACGTCGTCGAAGGCGCGGCCGGGCCGACCGGGGTCGGTTCCCTGCCGCTCGGCTGGATGACGACGGATACGCACTTCCGGCCGTTCTTCAACGTCGACGGCTCGTACCCGATCGTCGGCTACGGCGCCGCCCAATCCGCCAAGGGCAACTGGTACTACATCTTCGTGCCCCGCAGGGACACCGAACTGCCCCCCAAGAAGCTGGACGAGGTGAAGCTTCCCGTCGAGGTCTTCGTGGGCGCGCCGGCTCCCGAGGACGCGACGCTCGTCGTCGAACCCGCGAACCCGCCGGGCCCGACAACGAGCGGACCCGTGGTCACGCCCGCGCCCACCGAGGCGCCCGCGGCGCCGCCCGCCACCGCGCCGCCCGGCGGTGCCGCGATCTGCGACGGCAAGGATCTGTCCGGGGCATGCGCGCCGATCACCGAGGGCGTGGCCGACGTGCGAACGGTGGGCATCGCGAACGACACCGTCTCCTCCATCCGGGTGCCGGAGGGCAAGTGGCTGAACCTTCACCGCGACTTCGGGTTCGGCGGCCCCTGTCTCTCGTTCTCCAGCGACCAGGCCGACCTGAGCGGCTCCTACATGAGCGGCCGCGTGTCGGCGGTGACGATCGGCGACTCGATTCCGCAAGGCTGCATCGACGGGAACGCGTTGCGGCTCTGCTCCGAGGGTGACTTCACGGGCGCGTGCATCACGCCCACCGAGGACAGCGCGAACCTGGGAACCACCGAGTTGGGCAACGACCAGCTGACCTCGCTCGTGGTGCCGACGGGCAAGGTCGTGTCGCTCTACAAGGACTTCGACTTCCGAGGCGAGTGTCAGTCCTTCTCCGCGGACAGGGCACACCTGTCCGGAACCAGGATCGGCGACAACTCCGCCTCGTCGTTCACGATCTCCGACTCGGTCCCCGCCGACTGCCCCGAAAGCTGAGACCCATGACCAGAATCGATATCCCCGCCCTGAAGACCGCGGGACCGCGCGCCGGCCTGGCGCTGCTGCTCGGCGGCCTTATCCTCCTGACGGGCTGCAGCGCTCCGGACAACCAGGCCGGTGGCGTCAACACGCCGGGCGGCGGAGGCAGCGTCGCATCTGCGGCGTCGACCATCGACGTGATCACCCAGGTGGAGGGCCGGCTGGGCGAGATGGGCATCGGCGCCGACCCCGGCTCGCTGATCTGCGACGGCGAGCTCGCCGTCGCGGCAGACGCCAGCGTCGGGTGCGAGTTCACCGCGGACCAGCAGCCCGTCGGCCTCGTGGTGAGTGTCGCGAAGGTCGACGGTGGCGAGGCCACGCTGAAGGTCGAGACCGAGGCGCGCCCCATGCCCCAGGTCATCCTCGAGAATCGGGTGCGGACCCGGGTCGAACGGGAGATGGGAAGCAGCGTCGAGTTCGCCGCCTGCACCGGAGACCTGGCCGCCGAGGTGGGCGCCTCGGCCGGCTGTACGCTCACCGCCGCGGGCACCACCCGCGAGCTGGAGGTGAAGGTCGACTCCATCGACGGCGGCCTCATCGGGATCAGCATCGGCGACGCCGCCTGATCCTTGTTGCGGGAAGGCCCGGGCGCTGAGGCGCGCGGGCCTTTCACGATCGGTCCGCGAGAAGGTGAGGCCGGCTCCCGCGAATTGGAGTCGGCGCGCGGCGGGGTGGAACAATGGCGCGCATGCAGTCACTTCCCGCCCTTCTCGACGCCCGGTTGCGCGCCGTCGTCGGCGTCGACCCGGAGATGCGCCCGGCGACCAAGCCGCAGTTCGGGCACTTCCAGTCGAACGTCGCGCTGCGCCTGGCGAAGCAGCAGGGGCGGCCGCCGCGCGAGGTGGCGGCCGACATCGTCGCCCAGCTCGACCTCGACGACCTGTGTGAGCCGCTCGAGATCGCCGGGCCGGGGTTCATCAACTTCCGCATGCGCACCGACGTGCTCGCGGCGGCGGCCACGGCGCTGCTGGAGGACCCGCACGGCGGCATCAACCCCGTCGCGTTCCCGCAGCGCGTCGTCATCGACTACTCCTGCCCGAACGTGGCCAAGCAGATGCACGTCGGGCATCTCCGCACGACGATCATCGGCGACTGCTTCAACCGCGTGCTCAGCGCGATCGGCCACACGGTCATCCCGCAGAACCACATCGGCGACTGGGGCACGCAGTTCGGCATGCTGATCGAGGAGGTCCTCGACGAGGGCCTCGACGCCGGGGCCCTGACGCTTGCGGAGGCCGACGCGCTGTACAAGCGGGCCTCGTCTCGGTTCCGTGAGGACGAGGAGTTCGCCACGCGCGCCCGCGCCCGGGTGGCGCTGTTCCAGGGCGGCGACGAGGAGTCGCTGGCCATCTGGCGCCAGCTCGTCGACATCTCCAAGCCGGCGTTCAACGAGGCCTACCGCCGCCTGGGTGTGCTGCTGACCGACGACGACATCGCCGGCGAGTCGACCTACAACGACGACCTCCCCGTCCTCACCGAGGAGCTCGAGGAGTCCGGGGTCGCGGTCCTGGACCAGGGCGCGCTCTGCGTGTTCGTCGACGGCTTCGACGCGCCGCTGATCGTGCGCAAGTCCGACGGCGGCTACGGCTATGCGACCACCGACCTCGCCGCCATCCGGCGCCGCGTGAACGTGCTGCACGCCGACCGCATCATCTACGTCACCGACGCCCGCCAGGGCGGCCACTTCGCGCAGGTCTTCGCCGCGGCCCGCAAGGCCGGGTTCCTGCCCGAGGACGTCGTGGCCCAGCACGTTGGCTACGGCATGGTGCTCGGCAACGACGGCAAGCCGTTCAAGACCCGCGACGGCTCGGCGGCAACGCTGGAGTCGCTGCTCGACGCGGCCGAGGAGGAGGCCGCGCCGAACATCGCGCTCGCGGCCATCAAGTACGCGGACCTCAGCAGCGGCCTGCAGAAGGACTACGTCTTCAACGCCGAGCGCATGGTCAAGACCACCGGCGACACCGGCCCGTACCTGCAGTACGCGCACGCCCGCGCGTCGCGGATCCTGCGCAACGCGGAGGAGGCCGGTCTCGGCTACGGCGCGGTCACGGTGCTCGAGGAGCCGGTGGAGCAGCAGCTCGCGCTGCAGCTGAGCGGCTTCGGCGACGTCGTCGACGAGGTTGCGACGCAGCTCACTCCGCACAAGCTGTGCGGCTACCTGTACGAGTTGGCGGGCACGCTGGCGACGTTCTACGAGGCCTGCCCCGTGCTGAAGTCGGAGGGCGACGTCCGCGCCTCCCGCCTCGCGCTGTGCGCCGCGACCAAGCGCGTGCTGGCCAAGGGCCTCGACCTGCTCGGGATCGACGCCCCGGACAGGATGTGACGACCAGCGCTACTTGTGGAGCGGTTCGGGGTGCTCCGCGAAGTCCTTCGCGGCGAGCGCTGCGCCGATAATGCCCGCCTTGTTGCGGAGCTTCGCCGGGATGATGGGCGTTTTCAGCTTCAGCAGCGGGCCGAACTTGTCCCAATCCTTCGAGACCCCTCCGCCGACGACGAACAGGTCGGGGGAGAGCAGCATCTCGACGTGGCTGTAGTAGCGCTGCAGGCGCTTGGTCGCCCACTTCTCGTAGGACAGCTCCTCGCGTTCCTTCACGGACGACGCGGCGCGCTTCTCGGCGTCGTACCCGTCGATCTCCAGGTGGCCGAGCTCGGAGTTGGGGACGAGCACGCCGCGGTAGATGATCGCGGTGCCGATGCCCGTGCCCAGCGTCGTGAGGAGCACCAGCCCGGGGTTGCCCTTCGCGGCGCCGAAGTGCACCTCCGCGAGGCCGGCGGCGTCGGCGTCGTTGACCAGCGTGATCTGACGGCCGAGGCGGTCGGAGAAGAACTCGTCCGCCTGCAGGCCTGCCCAGTCCTGGTGCAGGTTCGCGATGAACGGCACCCTGCCGTGTAGGACGGGTGCGGGGATGGTCAGGCCGACGGGGGTGTCGCCGATGTCGTCGGCGAACTCCGCGATGATCTCTGCGACGACGTCGGCGACGTTGGCCGGGGTCGACTCCGCGGGAGTAGGGATGCGCAGGCGGGGCTTGGCGAACTCGCCAGCCTCCAGGTCAACGGGCGCGCCCTTGACGCCCGAGCCACCAACGTCGATGCCGAGAAGAATGCTCATAAAAGCGAAGCGTAGCGTCCGCTGACTCGGCCGCCGGCGTCCGCCCTCAAAAACGGCGTATCCGCACGAAACTCCGTGCCCGCGGATCAGGCGGAGGTGCGCGCGGCCCGGGCCAGGGCGACCTGGTCCTCGAGCACGCGCCGGGCGACCGCCGCGTCCAGGTGGTAGAGCTCCAGGTTGACCGGGCCGGTGGTGGTGTGGATCGCGATCCGGGCGAGGCCCAGGCGGCGCGCGAGCGGGCCCTGGTGGATGCTCGCCGACTGCATCCGGCGGTGCGGCACGATTGAGCGGACCTGCGTGAACAGGCCGTGCTGCGCGACGACGACGTGCTCGCCGATGCCCCAGGTGTGGGTGGGGAACGTGATCGGGGTCAGCCAGCGGGCCTGCGGGGGTTGCCCGTGCGCGACGATGTCGGCCAGGTCCACCTCCGGCCAGACCGCGTGAAGGACCCGCAGGACGTCGTCCCAGGTGCCGTAGGGGAGGAGGACGGCGTTGGTGGCGTGGTCCTCGTCCTCCAGCGGGTTGCCGTAGCCCAGCACCGTGACGCTCATCTGGTACAGGCCCGTGACCCGGTGCAGGATGTCCTGCCGGATGGCGATCGCCTGGATCCGGCCGGGGCGCAGGCTCTGCGACTTGGTGCTGAGCGCCCCGCGCCGCAGCCGGAGCGCGCCGTCCTGGCGCGTCATCCGGAAGCCCCAGTTGCCGCCGGTCTGCCGCCACGCCCAGCCGACGGTGCCGATGACGGCCGCGAACAGGGTCATGGTGGTCTGGGTGAGGACGGAGATGGCGAGCATCGCGCCGACGCCGCCGATGGCCCACAGCGTCGAGGTGGAGAAGAACGCGCCGAGCAGCAGGTTGCGGGGCGGGATCGCGACGATGAGCTCCTCGGGCTCGTCGGAAAGCGAGACCGCTCCAGGGCCGGCGGGGACCGCGTGCGGGGTGGGGAACGGCGAGTTCTCGCCTTCCGGCGGCACGAGACCGGACGCCGTCGCCTCGACGGGGTGTCCGGCAGGCGATACGGGAGCCCGGGTGCCGCGGGCCTTGGCGATCAGGTGCGCGCGGAGCGCCTCGGCCCGCGGCAGCGACAGGTAGACGAGGTCCTGCCCGCCGGCGCCGCCGACGTCGATGTGCACCTTCGCGAGGCCGAGGATGCGCGCGGCGAGCGGTTGGGTGAGGTCGACGGACTGGACCTTGGTGTAGTCGATCCTGGTCGACGTCTGCGAGACGAGGCGCCGCTCGATGCGGAACTCGTCGTCGTCGGCGACGAAGGTGGTGGTGCGCCAGGTCAGCACGCCGCTCAGGCCCGCGATCAGGGCGACGCCGAGGAGGCCGAGCCCGATCCACAGCGTGCTGCCGGTGAACCCGCCGAAGCCGCCGTGCTCGGTGACCTCGCGGATGACGAGGAAGGCGCCGGCGCCGAGCGAGATCGCGGCGCGCGCGAGGCCGGTCAAGGGGCTCGGCCGCTCGACGACCTTCGCCGCCGGACCAGCGGTTGCGGCGAACTCCGCGGCGGCGCCGTCGAACCCGGCGGGGTCGTCGATCATCAGATCCCGGCCTGTTGCTGCTCGCCGCGGCTGATCAGGCGGTCGCGGAGCGCGGCGGCCTCACCGGCGGCGAGGCCGGGGATGGTGATGGTGCCGCTGGTCGACGACGTGACCATCTCGACGCTGGCGAGGCCGAACATCCGGTCGACGGGGCCGGACTGGACCTCGACCAGCTGCATCCTGCCGTAGGGCACGCACTGCAGCTGCCGCGACCACAGGCCGTTGGTGAGGTAGACGTCCTCGTCGCGCTCGGCGTAGCCCCACCGTCGGAACACGCGCGGGGCGCGGATCATGCGCCAGGCGATCCACACGACGGCGAACGCACCCAGCGCCCACGGCGCCCACGCCGGGCCGAAGAGGACGAGCGGGACGGCGCCGATGCCGAACAGGATCGTCCACGTGATGGGGATGAGCCAGAGCTTCATCCGCAGGTAGTTGGGGTGCAGCCGCTGCCACTCAGTCCCGGGTGGGGCGAAGAGATCGTCGAGGGAGAGGAGGCCAGCGCTGTCGGTCACCTCACAAACTTCTCATACTTGCGCGGGTTGGCGACATCCGGGCCCAGCACCTTGACGTCGCCCATGACGACGGTGCCCTGCAGGTTGAGGATCATGCCGTCCGGGCGGGGCCGCAGGCCGGCGACCTTCGCGTCGCTCATCACGGCGTTGACGCCGGAGATGTTGACGTCGACGCCCTCGGGGACGCGGATGCGCAGGTCGCACATCAGGCCGCCGACGTTGACGGTGGTCACGCGCGACGCGAACGTGGCGCCGACCAGGTCGATCTTCACGTCGCCCAGCCACGCGTTGAGGGTCACCTCCGGGGCGACGACGCCGACGGCGCCGGGCTTGAAGCTCGACATGAACGCGTTGCCGCCGGTGAAGTCGGAGGCAGCAGGCAGGTAGCCGGGAGCCCGGACGACGTCGGGGGCGGCGGGCCGCGGCGTCGGCGTCGATGGCCTCGTGCGGGGGACGAGGTCGGTGGTGAGCGCGTTCAGGTCGCCGAAGGTGCGCGCGTCGTAGGCCCGGGCGATGCGGTCGGCGTGCTCCTCGAACGTGATCCGGCCCTCCGCGTAGGCGTTGTTCAACACCTGGGCGACGAGTTCGCGATCGTGGTCGGCGCAGCGGAGCGCCTCGAGTCGGGTCGATTCGGAAGCCATGCTCCCGAGTCTAGGTCCGGGCGACGGCGCGGCGCACCGGCCCGGCGGCTGTTTCCGGGGTGGCTCAGGGGGAGCCCTGAGCGCGCCGACGCAGCCGCCGCGCTGCCGACCTCGCGGCCGTGAACGCGGCGGCCCCGGCGAGCGCGACCGCGGCCGCGGTCCGGGTGGTCGTCGTCCGCGTCGCCCGCAGCAGGGTCCCCGCGCGGCCCGGCGGCGGGGCCAGGGCGACGTCGTCGGTGTCGATCCCGAGCGGGCAGGCGCCGCCGGGGGCCGCCGAGCGGGCCGCGTAGGCGGCGTAGCCGTTGGTGACGGCGGCGACCAGCTCCTCGTCGTCCTGCCGGGCGGCCAGCTCGCGCCGCAGCACGATCTGTTGGCGCGGCGTCAGCGAGAGCCGAGGGGTGTGGACCTCGCAGTAGCCGCACTCGATGCAGCCGTCGAACTCGGGCTCGATCCGCGGCATCAGCTTGAGGTTGCGGAGGTGCTCGTCGGGGTCGTCGGAGATGAGCACCCCGGGGTTGAGCACGCCGGCGGGGTCGAACAGGTGCTTGATGGCGAGCATCACCTCGTAGAGCTCGTCGCCGTACTGCTGGTGGACGAACGGGGCCATCGCGCGGCCGGTGCCGTGTTCGGCCTTGAGGATGCCGCCGCGGCCGAGGACGGTGCGGGCGAGGTCGCGGGTGAACTTGCGGTAGCGCAGCAGGCCCGACGGCTGGCTGAAGTCCTCTCCGAGCAGGAAG
>DAONOU010000025.1:0-13609 GCA_035409265.1 Arachnia sp.
CCGACGGCGATGGACTCCGCGAAGACGATCACGGCCGGGTGGGCCGCACTCGAGCGCAACCTCCTCGAGGGCTACGCCACGGCGGTCGCCGGCGACGACGCCCCGCGCTGGCGCGCGCTGATGCGCGCCCAGGCCAAGCCCATGGCCGAGCTCGGCGCACCCCTGCCGTTCTGGCCCGGGTGGGTGGCCTGACCGCTAGTCTCTCGCCCATGAGCGTGGCGAAGAGCAGGGCCCCCTGGCAGGTGGCGTCGGCGGTGCTGCTGACCGCCGTCGTGGTGTGGACACTCGCGCCCACCTATCCAACTCACTGGGAGGGCTCCGACGGATACGGCGGCACGAACTACCACAGCTGGATCGACCCGCTGCTATTCGGGTATGCCCACTTCCACGCCATCCCCACAGTCATCTGCGCCGCGATCGCCGCTGGTGGCGCCTGGTACGGACTCGCCGTCAGGCGCACCCGCCGAGCCCCGGCGTGGTGGGCTCTTGCGGGCGCGGTCATCCTCGTCGGCTGGGAGCTCGTGTTGTCATCCTTCGAGTGGCAGCAGGCGGTCGCCCTCGTCGGGCTCCTCGGCGGCGCGGGCGCGGCCCTTCTTGCGGCCCGCGGCGCGCTCCCGCCCCTTCTCAAGTAGGTCGTAGAGCACCGGGACCAGCAGCAGCGTCAGCAGGGTCGAGCTGACCAACCCGCCGATCACCACGATGGCCAGCGGCTTCGAGATGAACACGCCGCCGCCGGTGAGTCCGAGGCCCATCGGGATGAGCGCGAAGATCGTCGCCAGGGCCGTCATCACGATGGGGCGCAACCGCAGCCGCGCGCCCTGCTCGATGGCCTCGTCGACGCCCGCGCCGGCCGTGCGCTTCTGGTTGATGAGGTCGATCAGGACGATGGCGTTGGTGACCACGACGCCGATCAGCATCAGCAGGCCGATCATGCTCGGCACGCCGATCGGCGTTCCCGTGAGCAGCGAGAGCCCGAGCGCGCCCGTGGCGGCGAACGGGATCGAGATCAGCAGGATCAGCGGCTGGAGCAGCGAGCCGAACGTCGCCACCATGATCAGGTAGACCACGAGCACGGCGACGACCATCGCGAGGCCCAGCTGGCCGAACGCCTCCTGCTGCCTCTCGGTGACGCCGCCGACGCGCACGGTGACGCCGTCGGGCAGGTCCAGCGCGTCGAGGCCGGCCTTAACCTCCGCCGTCGTCGTGCTGAGGTCGCCGCCCTCGACGCCGGCGGTCAGGGTCGCGGCGCGGACGCCGTTGACCCGGGTGATGGTTCCCGGCGAGCTGACGATGTCGACGTCGGCCACCTTGCTGAGCCGGATCGGCTTCGGGTTCAGCTCCTGGGCGGCCTTGGCGTCGTCGGCGAGCGCCTCCTGGTCGGCCTGGGAGGCAAGAGACGAGTCGCGCTGTTCCAGCACCGCGTCGATCTGATCGCCCAGCGCGTCGGCCTGGCCGTCCGCGGCGGCCACGCCCTGGGTCAGCTGGATGACCTGCTGGGTCATGGCGTCGATCTGCTTGGTCAGCTGGAACACCGAGACCGTCAGCGGCGGGTCGACCGGGGCGGCGGGTGGGACCGTGGCGTCGCCGGGGACGGCGGGCGTCGTCGGGGCAGGCGCCGTCTGCAGCGCCTGGAGCTGCTTCTGGAGCGCGGCGAGCTGGGTCTTCGCCTCCTTCAGCTGGTCGGCGGCCTTCGCGGACGCCTTCTTCGCCGTGGAGCGGGCGTCGCGGAGCGAGGCGACCTGCTCGTCGAAGGCATCGTCGGCCTTGGCCTTCGCGTCGGCCGTCATCTCCTCCTGGCGCTCCGTGACCTTCTCGGCGGCCTTCTTGCGCGCGTTCATGACCATGGTCTGGGTCACGGGCAGCTCGAGGTCGCGGAGCTCCTCGACGCTGCCGACGGGATCCTGCGAGCGCAGGTAGACGTCGAGGGTGGTGTCATCGTGCGTGAGGCTGCCGATCCGCTCGCCCCGGACCGCGCGCGCCACGACCTGGCCGATCTGGGCCTGCGTCATGCCCCGCTTCGCCGCGGCCTCCTTGTCGACGGTCACGGCGAGCATGTCGCTCTCGGTGGCGAGGTCGCTCGAGGGCGCGGAGAGCGAGTCGATGCCCTCCATCATCTGGAGCACCGTCGCGGCGCCCGCGGCAAGGGCCTCGGAGTCGCCGCTCTCGACGTAGAGCACCATCTGGCTCGACTGGTCGCTCATGCCGACGGCGACCTCGATGGTCCCCGCGTCGTCCAGCTCGGCCAGCTCGGCGCGCAGGGCGTCGGCGACCGATGTCCCGTCGCTGCCCGCCTTGAGGCTGACGGTGAACGTGGCCTCGTTGGCCGCGGTCTGACTGCCCATGAAGATCGACGACGAGCCGCCGATGGACGTCGAGTAGCTCTCCACCTCGGGCACGTCGGCCAGCATGGCCTCGACCCTCGCCGCGGCGGCGTCGGTATCGGCCAGCGGCGTGCCGAGGGGCAGCTCCTGGGTGACCTGCACGCTGTCCATGCCCGCCGATCCGATGAAGTCGGTCTTGAGGTGCGGCGTCAGGGCGAGCGTGCCGCCGAAGATGGCCAGCGCGATCAGAAGGGTGAGGATGCGGTGCCGCAGCGACCACCCGAGCACGGGGTGATAGGCCTTGTGGAGCCAGGTGTTGGTCTCCTTGGCCTCCAGCGCCGCGTGGTCGACGCCGTCGGTCCTCGGCTTCATGAACCAGGACGCCAGCACCGGCACCACCGTCAGGGAGACCAGCAGCGAGGCCAGCAGCGCGATGGTGACCGTGAGCGCGAAGGGGCGGAACATCTGCCCCGCCTGGCCGCCGACGAGCCCGATCGGCAGGAACACCGCGACGGTGGTGAGCGTCGAGCTGGTGATCGCGCCGGCGACCTCCTTGACGGCGCCCACGATGGAGCCGCGCCCCTTCTCCCCCATCGACTGGTGTCGTTTGATGTTCTCGATGACGACGATGGAGTCGTCGACGACGCGGCCGATCGCCACGGTGAGCGCGCCGAGCGTCAGGATGTTCAGCGTGTACCCGCCGGCCCACAGGCCGAGCAGCGCCATCAGCAGCGCGAGCGGGATCGAGACGGCGGTGATCAGGGTGGGGCGGATCGAGCCGAGGAACACCATGATGACGAGCACCGCCATCGCGAGGCCGATGCCGCCTTCGACGGAGAGGTCGTGGATCGACTGCTCGATGAACGGGGCCTGGTTGAAGACGACGGCGACCGAGGCGTCGCCCGCGAGCTGGGGCAGCAGCGCGTCGAGCGCGTCGCTCACCTGGTGCGAGACGGTGACGGTGTTCGCGTCCGCCGTCTTCGTCACCGACAGCGTGAACGAGGGGCGGCCGTTGACCCGGCTGACGCTCGACGTCTCGACGGGCTGCTCGACGACGGTGGCGACGTCGCCCAGGGCCACCGGGCCGTCGGTCCCCTGCAGCATGAGGCCCTTCAGGTCCTCGATCGACGAGTAGGTGGTGCCGGTCTGCACGTCGAGGTTGGCGCTGTCGGTGTGCAGCGTCCCCGAGGGGATCGCCGTCGAGTTGGCCATGAAGAACTGGCCGATCGTGGCGGCGTCGACGCCGGCGTCGCTCAGCTTCTCGCGGTCGTAGGTGACGATGACCTCGCGGGTCTCCTGGCCGGACAGCGTCACGTCGCGCACGCCGGGCAGGGCGCGCAGCGCCGGGAGGACGACGTCGTTGGCCTGCTCTGAGACGACGGCAGCCTCGGCGTCGGACGACAGCGCGAGGATCATGACGGGCATGTCGTCGAGGCTGCCGGTGACCACGCGCGGGTCGACGGCGGAGGGGAGGGTGCCGGAGATCGCGTCGATGGCCGCGTTGACGTCCGAGGCGATCTTGTCGGAGGCCACGTCGTAGTCCCACTGGATGGAGACCTGGGAGACGGAGCTGGAGCTTGTCGAGGTGACGTCCGTGATGCCCTCGACGGCCTTGACGGCGGACTCGATCGGCTTGGAGACCTCCGCCTCGACCACCGCCGGGCTCGCGCCCGGGTAGACGGTGATGATCGCGCCCTGCGGCACGCTCATCGAGGGGATCAGCTCCTGCTTGAGCGCTCCCGCGGAGTACACGCCGAGCCCGATGGTCAGCAGCGCGAGGAGCATCACCACCGTGCGGTGGGCGAGGCTCAGTTGCGTGAGTCGGCTCATGGGGCTCCTCCGGCTGCGGGACTGCTTAGCACTACGCTAAGCATCGTGAAGGTTAGCACGATGCTAAGGAGTCCGCGGAACGCGCTCCGCGGATCTCCGCGGGCCTGCCGAACTCGTCGAGGTTCGGCCATGATGGACCCCATGAAGCGTCCACCGAGTACGGGAGATCCCGAGCGCGACGCCCTCATGGCCGAGATCATGAGCGTGAACGACCGGATCCACGCCCGGTCGATGGAGCTCTTCGGCCCCGTCGAGCTCCCCGAGGACCTGACGATGCAGCAGATGCGCGTCCTCGGCCTCGTCGGCCACGAGCCCGGGCTCACCGGGCAGGAGCTGAGCGCCCGCCTCGGGGTCAGCGCCCCGACAGCGAGCGGGATCGTCGACCGGCTCGTCGCGAAGGGCCTCCTCGCCCGCGTCGAGGACGCGGGCGACCGGCGCGTGCGCCGCGTCGAGCTCACCGCCGACGGCAACCACCTGCTGAGCAGCATCGACTCGGTCTTCGACCAGCTCATCCAGAGCGTGGTCCCCGCCATCGCGCTGGACGACCTGCGCGCCATCCGCAACGGAAGCAGGGCCATGCTGAACGCCGTCGAGGGCGCGCTCGCGGCGCGGCGGTGACGATGACATCGCGCGTCCCGGAAAGGATCACCATGACGACCGACACCGCCTGGGCGGACCTCGTGCACGGGGTCGCCGAACTGGAGCCGACGGCTCGCGGAGTGCGCCCGCACCGGCTCCCGGCATGGGCGCGGCGGCAGTGCCCAGACCCGCAGCTGCTGGGCGCGGAGGCCCAGCCGTCCGGGGTGCGCGTCGCGTTCACGACGACGGCGACGACGGTGTCTCTCGCGACCCACGCCACCCGCTCCACCTTCACGGGGGTCGAGCGGCCGCGCGGCCGGTTCGACGCCTACGTCGACGGGGAGCCGTGGGCGAGCATCGAGGCGACCGGCGGTGACGTGACCGAGACGGACTTCGCCACCTTCGTCCCCACCCTGATCCCCGGGGCCGACGACGAGGTCCGCCTGGCGGGGCTCCCCGCCCGCGACAAGCTCGTCGAGATCTGGCTCCCGCACAACGAGCAGGTCGAGCTGTTGGCGCTGTCGTCCGACGCGCCGCTGCTGGCGTTCCGGGACCGGCGGCCGCGGTGGGTGCACTACGGGAGCTCGATCAGCCAGGGGTCGAACGCCGCCGGGCCGAGCCAGAGCTGGGTCGCCGTCGCCGCCAGGGCCTCGGGCGTCGACCTGCGCAACCTCGGCCTCAGCGGGAGCGCGCAGGTGGACCAGTTCGCGGCCCGGACCATCCGCGACCTGCCCGCCGACGTCATCAGCCTCGAGCTGGGCATCAACATCGCGAACCTGGACTCCATGGTGGCGCGCACCTTCTCGTCGGCCGTGCACGGCTTCCTCGACACGGTCCGCGACGGCCACTCGGACACGCCGATCCACGTCGTCTCGCCCTTCTACTGCCCCATCCACGAGCAGACGCCCGGCCCCGGCTCGCTCGACGCGGAGGCGCTCGCCCGCGGCCGGCTCCTGTTCCTCGCCACGGGCCGGCCCGGCCCGGGCAAGATCACCCTCGAGCTGACGCGCGAGCTCCTCTCCGAGGTCGTCGCCCGGCGGGACGACCCGAACCTGCACCTGATCGACGGCCTCGACCTCTACGGCCCCGACGACCTCGCCGAGCTCCCCATGGTCGACCAGCTCCACCCCGACACCGAGGCGCACGACCGCATCGGCCGCCGCTTCGCCGAGCGCGTGTTCCCCCGCCGCTGAGAGGATTGACCACCAACTCGGTCGAACTGGCAGCGCCGTGCCCGTTCGAGCCGGTTAGTGGCAGATCGTCTCAGGCGAGCGCCGCGAGGACCTCGGCGACAGCGTCGGCGACGGCCACCTCGCGCTTCTCGCCCGTACGGCGGTCGCGCAGCTCGACCACGCCCCCGGCGAGGCCGCGGCCGACGACGACGATCACCGGCATGCCCATGATCTCGGCGTCGGCGAACTTCACGCCGGGGCTGGCCTTGCGGTCGTCGACCAGGACGTCGACGCCGCGGGCCTCGAGCTCGCGGGCGATCCGCTCGGCCTCGTCGAAGACCGCCTGGTCCTTGCCCGTGGCGACGACGTGCACCGGGTAGGGGGCGAGGGCGACGGGCCAGCAGAGGCCCTTGTCGTCGCAGGTCGCCTCGGCGACCGCGGCGACGGCGCGGGACACGCCGATGCCGTAGGAGCCCATGGTGACGGTGACGAGCTTGCCGTTCTGGTCGAGCACCTTCAGGCCCAGCGCGTCGGCGTACTTGCGGCCGAGCTGGAAGATGTGGCCCATCTCGATGCCGCGGGCCAGCGTCAGCGGGCCGGAGCCGTCGGGGGCGGGGTCGCCCTCGCGGACGTCGGCGACGTCGAGCACGCCGTCGGCGGTGAAGTCGCGGCCCGCGGTCACGCCGGTCAGGTGCTTGTCCTTGACGTTGGCTCCGGTGGCCCAGACCGTGCCGTCGACGACGCGGGGGTCGACGAGGTACTCGATCCTCGTGGCCGACTCCGCGCCCAGCACGCGGGTGCCGTCCAGGGAGACCGGCGAGATGAAGCCGACGACCAGGTCGGGGTACTTCTCGAAGTCCTCGGGGCTCAGCGGCTCGGCCGTGGCGGGCTCAAGCGCGGCGGCGAGGCGCTTGACGTCGACCTCGCGGTCGCCGGGAAGCCCGACGGCGAGCACGCGCGTCGTACCGTCGGCCTCGGTGACCTTGAACAGCACGTTCTTCAGCGTGTCGGCCCCGGTCCACTCGCGGCCGGGCACGTCGCGGTTCAATATCTCGACGACGGCGGCGATGCTGCCCGCGTCGGGGGTGTCGACGAGCGCCATCTCGGGGGCGTCCTCGATGGGCAGGGCCTCGGGGGCCGCGAACCGCACGGCCTCGACGTTGGCCGCGTAGCCGCCGGGGGAACGCACGAAGGTGTCCTCGCCGTTGGCGGCCACCGCGAGGAACTCCTCGGACTTGGAGCCGCCCATGGCGCCCGCCATGGCCGAGACGATCACGAACTCGAAGCCGAGCCGCTCGAACACCCGCTGGTAGGCGGCGCGGTGCGCCTGGTAGCTGGCCTCGAGGCCCGCGTCGTCGACGTCGAACGAGTAGGAGTCCTTCATCACGAACTCGCGGCCGCGCAGCAGGCCGGCGCGCGGCCGCGCCTCGTCGCGGTACTTCGTCTGGATCTGGTACAGCGACAGCGGCAGGTCCTTGTACGAGGAGTACAGGTCCTTGACCAGCAGCGTGAACATCTCCTCGTGCGTGGGGCCGAGCAGCATATCGGCGTCCTTGCGGTCGGTGAGCCGGAACAGGTTGTCGCCGTAGTCGGTCCAGCGGCCGGTCAGCTCATAGGGCTCGCGCGGCAGCAGCGCCGGGAAGCGCACCTCCTGCGCGCCGATCGCGTCCATCTCCTCGCGGACGATCGTCTCCACCTTCTGCAGCACCTTCAACCCGAGCGGCAGCCAGGAGTAGACGCCCGGCGCGGCGCGCCGGATGTAGCCGGCGCGCACCAGCCAGCGGTGGCTGGGCACCTCGGCGTCGGCGGGATCCTCGCGCAGCGTGCGCACGAATAGGGACGACAGCTTGGCAATCACGGGCCAACTCTAGTGGTGTTTCAGTAGTGCACCGTCGCGAGGGCCCCGACCTCGGCGAACCCCAGGCGCTCGTAGGCGCGGATGGCCGGGATGTTGAAGTCGTTGACGTAGAGGCTGATCGACGGGAAGCGGCGCCTGGCCAGCCGCAGCATGCCCGAGAGGGCCGGGACGCTGAGGCCGCTGCCGCGCAGCTCCGGCGCGACCCACACCCCCTGGAGCTGGGCCTGGCGGCCGAGCTGTGGGCCGAGGTCCGCCTTGAAGATCACGCGCCCGGACCGGTCGACGACCCCGTACGCGTCGCCGCGGCGCAGGCGCTCCATCACGAACTTCTCGTACCCGCCGCCGTACTTGAACGGCGACGAGCCGATCTCGTCGGTGTACATGTGCACGGACGCGTCGAGATAGCTCGTGTAGTCCCGGGTGGTGAGGACGCGGACCCTCGCGTCCGGCTCGGGAGCGGGGTCGTCCCGCAGCAGCATCAAGGGCTGGCGCCGTCGGACGTTCACGACATTGCCCCACGAGCCCGGCCACCGCTCGCTCAGCCCGACGTGCAGGCCGAGCACGCTGATCGCCGGACCGAGGATGGACGTGCAGCGCCGGATCGGCCCCAGCTGGGAGACGAACGCGGGCAGCGCCTCGGGGTCGAAGCCGGCGACGAACACCGTCCCGCCGTCGAGCAGCAGCGCGCGAATCCGGCCGTCGCGCTCGAACGCGTGGATGCGCCCCAGCCGACGCCGATCCAACCCGAGCGAGGCGACCTTCGCGGCCAGGAACAGGTTCTCCGTCGGGCTCTCCGCGAGGAACGACGCCGCCAACTCCCGGTCCGCGGTGCCAAGGGTGCGCAGCCGGACGGTCATGGCTAAACCCTAAGAGACCGAGACCTCCGGCGCTCCCACTTCGCCCATCTCGGCGGCGATGCGGCGCGCCTCGACGAGCAGCGTCTCGACGATCTCGTCCTCCGGGACGGTCTTGATGACCTCGCCCTTGACGAAGATCTGGCCCTTTCCGTTGCCGGAGGCGACGCCGAGATCGGCCTCGCGGGCCTCACCGGGGCCGTTGACAACGCAGCCCATGACCGCGACGCGCAGCGGCGCCTGCATGCCCTCGAGGCCCTTGGTGACCTGCTCGGCGAGCGTGTAGACGTCGACCTGGGCGCGGCCGCAGGACGGGCACGAGACGATGTCGAGCTTGCGCGGCTTGAGGTTCAGCGACTCGAGGATCTTGAGCCCCACCTTGACCTCCTCGGCGGGCGGCGCCGAGAGGGACACGCGGATGGTGTCGCCGATGCCCTGGCTGAGCAGCGCGCCGAACGCGACCGACGACTTGATGGTTCCCTGGAACGCGGGCCCGGCCTCGGTGACGCCGAGGTGCAGCGGGTACTGGCACCGCTCGCTCAGCAGCTCGTAGGCGCGCACCATGACGACCGGATCGTTGTGCTTGACGGAGATCTTGAAGTCGTAGAAGCCGACCTCCTCGAACAGCGACGCCTCCCACAGCGCCGACTCGACCAGAGCCTCGGGCGTCGGGGCGCCGTACTTGGCGAGCAGGCGCTTGTCGAGCGAGCCCGCGTTGACGCCGATGCGGAGGCTGACGCCCGCGTCGGCCGCGGCCTTCGCGATCTCGGCGACCTTGTCGTCGAACTGCTTGATGTTGCCGGGGTTGACGCGCACGGCCGCGCATCCGGCGTCGATGGCCGCGAACACGTAGCGCGGCTGGAAGTGGATGTCGGCGATGACGGGGATCTGCGACTTCATCGCGATGATGGGCAGCGCCTCGGCGTCGTCCTGGCTGGGCACGGCGACGCGGACGATGTCGCATCCGGTGGCCGTCAGCTCCGCGATCTGCTGCAGCGTCGCGTTGATGTCGGTGGTCTTCGTCGTCGTCATCGACTGCACGCTGATGGGCGCGTCGCCGCCGACCAGCACCTTCCCCACCTTGATCTGGCGGGTCGTGCGACGGGGGGCCAGGACGGGTGCGGGCGCGGCGGGCATACCGAGGTTCACGGACATGGGTGGCAGTTTATCCCTGTCAGAAGAGTTGGATGGGGCTGACGAGGTCGGCGACGATGAGCACGGCGCCGCCGATGAGCAGGAAGCCGCCCACGACGTAGGTCAGGGGCAGGGCCTTCGCGGTGTCGACGGGGCCGGGGTCCGTGCGCCCGCGGAGGCGGGCCGCCAGGCGGCGCAGCCACTCGTAGAGCGCGCCCGCCACGTGGCCGCCGTCGAGCGGCAGCAGCGGGACGAGGTTCAGCAGCGCGACGAAGAGGTTGACGGAGCCGAGCAGCGAGAACCAGGTGGCCGCCTTGTCGCCGACGCCGAGCTGGTCGCTGGCGCCGATCTCGCCCGCCACACGGGAGGCGCCGACGATGGAGACCGGCGAGTTCGGGTCGCGCGGCTGCCCGGTCACGAGGTCGGCGGCGACGGCGTACACCCGGACGGGGAAGCTCGCCAGCGCCACCGCCGACTGCTTGGTCAGCGTCCACATCTGCTGCACCGTGGCGACGGGGCCGCCGTGGACCAGCTCCTGGTTGGGCGACACGCCGAGGAAACCTGCCTCGACGTAGGTCGTCGGGTCGAGCCGGTCGGGCACGTGGTTGAGGACGGTGTTCACCGTCGGCAGCGCGACCTCCGCTCCCCCGCGCTCGACGACGACGGTGGCCGGGGCGTCGCGGTTCGCGCGGATGAGGTCCCCCATCTGCTCCCAGCTGGTGAGCGCGACGCCGTTGAAGCTGACGAGCGTGTCGCCGACCCGGATGCCGGCCGCCTTGGCGGGGGTGAGGGGGTCGGCGTCGGTGCAGGTCTGGTCCTCGCGGTCGGCGCGGATGGCGCACTCGGAGACGTGCGCCACCTCGAGGGTGGGCTGGTAGACGCCGTGGAAGACGTTGATGCCCAGGAAGATGAGGAAGGCGAGCAGGATGTTCATCGCGGGCCCGCCGAGCATGATGATGATCTTCTGCCAGGTCTTCTTCTGGTAGAAGAGGCGCCCGTCGTCGGCCGGCGTGATCTCCTCGTACTCGTAGCGGCGCGCCTGGTCGGCCAGGCGGGTCAGCCAGTTCGGGCTGGCAACGGGCTTCTCCGGCGGGTACATGCCGACGAGCCGCACGTAGCCGCCCAGAGGGACGGCCTTGACGCCGAACTCGGTGTCGCCCTTGGTGCGGGACCACAGCGTCTTCCCGAAGCCGACGAAGTACTGGGTCACCTTGACGCCGAACAGCTTCGCGGGGACGAGGTGGCCCACCTCGTGCAGCGCGATCGACGCCATGATCAGCGCGAAGAACAGCACCGCGAACGCGACGACGAGGACCGCGGTCATGCGGCCACCCCCGCCAGCTCGGCGGCGCGCGCCCTCCCCCACGCGTCGGCGACGAGCACGGCGTCGACGGTGAGGGCGTCGTCGGCGACGTGGCCGTGCGCCAGGTGCTCCTCGACGCAGTCGCCGACGATGCGCGCGATGTCGAGGAAGCCGATGCGGCCGTCCCAGAACGCGTCCACGCAGGCCTCGTTGGCGGCGTTGTAGACGGCGGGCGCGGTGCCGCCGGCCTTGCCCGCGCGGCGGGCGAGCTCGACGGCGGGGAACGTCTCGGAGTCGAGCGGCTCGAAGGTCCACGCCGTCGCCGTCGTCCAGTCGCAAGGGGCGGCGGCGTCGGCGAGGCGATCGGGCCAGGTGAGCGCGATGCCGATGGGCAGGCGCATGTCGGGCGGGGACGCCTGCGCGATGGTGGAGCCGTCGTGGAACTCCACCATCGAGTGCACGATCGACTGCGGGTGCACCGTCACGACGATGTCGTCCAGGTCGACGCCGTAGAGCAGCCCGGCCTCGAGCAGCTCGAGGCCCTTGTTGACCAGCGTCGCGGAGTTGATGGTGATGACGCGGCCCATGTCCCAGGTGGGGTGGGCCATCGCCTGCTGCGGGGTGACGTCGAGGAGCTCCTCCCTTGTGCGTCCGCGGAAGGGTCCCCCGGAGGCGGTCAGGATGAGGCGGCGCACCTCGTCGGCGCGGCCGGCGCGCAGCGCCTGGGCGAACGCGGAGTGCTCGGAGTCGACGGCGACGATCTGCCCGGGCGCGGCCCGCTGGGTCACGAGGCGCCCGCCGATGACCAGGGACTCCTTGTTGGCGAGCGCGAGGGTGCGGCCGGCGTCGAGCGCGGCCAACGTGGGGGCGAGGCCTGCGGCGCCGGTGACGGCGTTGACGACGACGTCGCACTCCATCGCGGCGAGTTTGGCGGCGGCGTCGGGCCCGAGCAGCAGCTTCGGCAGCCGATACTCCCCCTCGTTCCAGCCGCGCTGGTCGCCCTCGACGTACAGGAGGCGCTGCAACTCCCGCGCCGCGCTGGGCTTGGCGAGCGCGACGACCTCGGGCTCGAACTCGACGATCTGCGCGGCCAGCAGCTCCAGGTTCCCGCCGGACGCCGCGAGCGCGACCACCCGGAACTGGTCCCGCCGGGTCGAGATCACGTCGAGGGTCTGGGTGCCGATGGAGCCGGTGCTCCCGAGCAGGACGATGGTGCGCACCAACCGAGTCTATCCACCGCCCCGGACAGCCCAGCCGCCGAGCACGTCACGTTGCGGGCACAAATCTCTGCATGCGTTGAGGAAGACCCATATACGCCTTCGTCCACACATACAGAGATGTGTGCCCGCGACTTCCCGTGGAAGGATCGTCGGCATGTCCTTGGCGAGCTCTCCCCCACCCGGCACTCCGGTCCCGTTCGCGATCACGAAGTGGGCGGCGGTCAACCGGCGGAAAGTCGAGGAGCTGGTCTGGCGCAATGAGCTGGGCGGGATCACCGCGCGGCTCGTCGCCCCGGACGCCAGGCCGGTGTACGCGAAGTGGAGCCCGTTCGACCTGCTCCCGGAGGCGGAGCGGCTGTCGTGGCTGTCGGGCAGGCACCCGGCGCCGCGCATGATCGACTACGAGGAGCTGGACGACGGCTGGCTCGTCGTGACCGGCGGGCTGCCGGGAGAGAGCGCCGTCGCCCCGCGCTGGAAGGCCGATCCCGACGTCGCGGCGCGCGCCATCGGCGAGGGCCTCGGGATGCTGCATTCGCTCGACCCGTCCGACTGCCTGTTCGAGGCCCCCGAATGGGTAGGTGTGCAGGAGGACGTGGATGTGCTCGTGATCGCCCACGGCGACGCCTGCGCGCCCAACACCCTGCTTTCCGACGACGGCGCGTTCCTGGCCCACGTGGACGTCGGCGACCTGGGCGTTGCCGACCGCTGGGCCGACCTCGCCATCGCCTCGTGGTCCCTGGAGTGGAACTTCGGCCCCGGCCACGAACAACCGTTCTGGGACGCCTACGGCATCGCGCCCGACCCGGATCGGATCGCGCACTACCGCGCCCTGTGGGGCGAGGCCCCGACGAGCTAGCTCGTCACGACCTGCCCGCGCTGCCACCATCTACACCTCCCCCGTCAGTGTCCTCGATACTCTCAACGTGCGGCCGCTCGCATCGAGGTCCGGATCGATCGCTTCGCTGCCGGAAACCCCGGCGACGTGGCGAGCTCCGCGACCATCATGAAAGTTGCTGGCGGCGCGCCACTCGGCGAGCGCCGCGGCGGCCCGCAGCGCGGCCACGCCGACGAGGAGGAAGAACAGGACGCGGAACGCCTCCACCTGCCACACCAGCATCTCGCCTCGGAGCGGGTGGTAGAGGTGCCACACGTAGGAGACGGCCGCGACCGAGGCGTCGGAGTTGGCGAGCAGCACCACGTCGATGAGGTATGTCGGCAGGACGGTGACGGCCACCACGAGCAGCGGCGCCACGAGCAGCCCGAGCCGCGGGCCGACGAGCAGGGCGCCGCACGCGGCGACCGGCACCAGCGACGCCAGGCCCGCGACGACGGCGAGCA
>DAONOU010000025.1:13709-17505 GCA_035409265.1 Arachnia sp.
GGGCCCGGCGCCGAGGAACCCGACGAGCGCGCCGATGGCCGCGGCAGCCAGGACGGGAACGACGCCGTAGGGCCTTGTCAGCCCCAGGGTTCCGCCCTCAGCCATGGCGGCCCTCCACGACGGCGTGGTAGCCGGCCTCGAGCTCCGAGGCGTGCCCGGCCGCGTCGTCGGCGCCGAGCGCGCGGAGGCCGCGGCGCTGCGCGGGGTCGAGGCCGACCGTCGGCTCGTCGAGGACCAGAACCCGCGGCTCGTGCACGCGCGCGCCGGCGAGGCCGAGGCGCTGGCGCATGCCGCCGCTGAGCGCGCGGGCGCGCGACCCGGCACGGTCGGAGAGCCCGAGGAGCACGAGCGCGCGGTCGGCCCGCTCCCCCGCCTCGCGCGACGGCAGCCCGTGCGCCCACGCCGCGTACTCGACGTTGCGCCGCACCGTCGACCAGCCCATCACCTCGAACCGCTGCGGCAGGTACCCGAGCTGTCGTCGCACGGCGGTGAGGTTGTCGCGGACCAGCGGCACGTCGCCGACGGCCACCGACCCCGTCTGCAACGGCATCGCGGTGGCGAGCAGCTTCATCAAGGTGGACTTGCCCGCGCCGTTCGGCCCGAGCAGCCCGGTCACGCCGACCGGGAGGTCGAGGGTGGCGTCGGCGAGCGCGACCCGGCGCCCGTACCGGTGCGTGACGCCGCGGACGCTCACGCGAGGGGAAGGAGAACTCATGGGTCCATCCCAGCGGCCGCGCGCTCATCCGCGCCTCGCCCGGGCGGGCCAAATCGGCCGCTGTCAATGGCCCGAACGGGCCATGCAAGGATTTGCCAGGATCGGGCCCCAACGGGCAGGACCGTGCCCGTTGGGGCCCGATGTTGGCGGATACTTGCGGCCGCGCGGGCTCAGGCCGCGATCAGGCCTCTGCGCACGGCCCACATGACGGCGCCGAGGCGGTCGGGGGCGTCGGTCTTGGCGAGGATCGACGCGACGTGGCGCTTCACCGTCGCCGGGGACAGCACCAGGCGCTCGGCGATCTCCTCGTTGGTCAGCGACTCGGCCGCCAGGCGCAGCACCTCCAGCTCGCGGGGCGACAGCGGGTCCGCGGAGCCGACGCGGCGCGGCGCGGCGGGCGGCGGCAGCGCCGTCGAGAACGGGCGAAGGCCCGCGGCGGCGGCCCGGAGCCCCGCGACGATCCGCTCGGGCGGGTCCATCTTCACCAGATACCCGATCACGCCCGCGGCGAGCGCCTGGGCGAGCGAGTCGGGGTCGTCGAGCGAGGTCAGCATGACGACGGTGAGCGGGCCAAACGACGCGAGGAGGCGGCGGGTCAGCGCGTGCCCGTCCTGGCCGGGCATGAGGACGTCGACGGCGATCACGTCCGGCGCGTCCGTACCCACTCGCGCCACCGCCTCGTCGGCCCCCTGAGCCGCCCACGCGACGTCGATGCCGCTCGCGGTCAGCATGTCGGTGAGGAGCCGCAGCACGAGCGGGTCGTCGTCGACGAGGGCGACGCTGATCGGCTCAGGCATCGGCCGGCCTCGGCAGCGTGACGCGGAGCCGGAAGCAGCCGTCCTCCAGCACGGCCTGCACCGAGCCGCCCAGCCGTTTGGCGCGTTCGGCCATGCCCGCGAGGCCCAGTCCCCCGCCGGGCTCGGAGTTGCGGCCGTCGTGGTCGCTCAGCCAGCTCAGCGTCATGGTGTCGGTGCCGAGGCTCGAGGCCGCGACGACGCGCCCGCCCGAGGCCCCGTGCTTGCAGATGTTGGAGGTCGCCTCGCGAACCACGCGCACGGCCTCGCGCTCCACCGCGCCGTCCAGACCCGGCAGCGACGGCGCGGCGTCGACGACGTCGAACCCCGCGGCGCGCGGGTCAGCAGCATCAACTGCGCCAACCGCGCCGAGCCGGAGTCGTGCACCGCATGCCGCAGCTCCAGCCGCTCGACGAGGCGCCGCGCCTCCGCCGCATCCTCGCTCGCCCGCCCCGCCGCGAACGCCCCGCGGATCAGCTGCCCGAGCAGCGTCGCGAGGATGAGCGCAAACGCGATGGAAACGGTGTCGCTGATATCCCAGGAGAGGTCGCTACCCAACATAGGTGTCCGCGCCAGGAACGCGATGACTGTGGCAAGGAGCCCGAACCACATGGGCGAGCGCGAGTTGGCGTCAAGGACGACGAACGCGGTAAGGAACCAGGCCGGAAAGTCACCCCACATGAGGCCGTTTCCCGGAAACAGGACGAGGCTGACGACGAGTACAACGAGGTATGCGGCCACGGCACGTCGTGGCTGCCGACCGACAGCCAGCCAGCAGGTCAGCGCGGCCAGGACGACCACGCGTGTCGCGTCGATCGGCGCATCCCTGAAGGAGGCCCAAGCCATCCACACCACAGCCGAAAGCGGCAGCAGGAACAGCGCCCGGCGGACCCACGGCCACCCGCGCCAGCCCGGTCTCTGCCACGACAACTCGCTCACGATCGCGCGTCTCGCCGCCACTCGAAGGGGTTGAGGGCGTCGATGCCCAGTGCCGCGAAGTCAGCGGTGTTGCGGGTGACGACCGTCAGGCCGTGCTCCAACGCCGTCGCCGCGATCATCGCGTCCTCGTACAACCTGTCCGACGTGCGGTGCATCAGCCGCGCCCAGCGACGGAACACCCGTCCGTCCAGCGGCAGAACGTTGTAGCTGTCCGCGACCAGGTCGAGCCAGGCCTCGATCTCCGCCGCCTTCGCCGGGTCCTGCTCTCGCGTCTTCTCGATGCCGCGCTGAATCTCCCCGAGCGTCACCGCCGAGAGATGAAGCGACGGGTCGTCCACCGTCTCGAGCCACCCGAGGACCGCGCCATGGGGCCGAACTCGGCGGAGCTCCGAGATGACGTTGGTGTCGAGCAGAAACATGGGCCGTCCGTTCAGTCGATCGCCTCGACGGTGCGGCTCCGCGCCTGGCCGCGCTCGGGCACGAGGTCGTCGAAGCGAGCCTGATCGGAAAGGAGCAGTTGCTTGAGAGAGGGCCTGGCGTCGCGACGAAGCCGACGCCACTCGTCGATCGGGACGAGAACGGCTGTCTCCTGCCCCCGCTTGGTCACGAGCTGCGGCCCCTCGGCCACGCACACGTCGAGCAGCTCGCTGAAGCGCGCCTTCGCGTCCTGCACGGGCCACGCCGGCATCGCCTCGGACATTTCGCCCTCCAAATGACTAGTCAGATGACCAGTTTAGCGCCATCTGACGGGGCCGGGAAAGCAACACGTCGACGGCGGACCCGAAGGCCCGCCGTCGACGTGTGAGTAAAGGATCAGACCAGGCCGAAGGCCTGGATGGCCTTCGCGACCTTCTCGAAGCCCGCGATGTTCGCGCCGACCACGTAGTCGCCGGGGGCGTCGTAGCTGTCGGCGGTCTCCGCGCACTGCTCGTGGATGTTGACCATGATCTCGGTGAGGCGATCCTCGGTGTGCTCGAAGCTCCAGGAGTCGCGGCTCGCGTTCTGCTGCATCTCCAGCGCGGAGGTGGCCACGCCGCCGGCGTTGGCCGCCTTGCCCGGCGCGTACAGCACGCCGGCCTGCTGGAAGATCGCGATGCCCTCGGGCGTCGTCGGCATGTTCGCGCCCTCGGCGACGACCTTCACGCCGTTCTTGACCAGCGTCGCGGCCTGCTCGCCGTTCAGCTCGTTCTGCGTGGCGCAGGGCAGGGCGACGTCGACGGGGACGTCCCAGATGCTGGTGCCCTCGTTGCCGAGCCGGGCCGAGGGGCGGCGGTCGACGTAGTCGGACACGCGGCCGCGCTCGACCTCCTTGATCTGCTTCAGCAGGTCGAGGTCGATGCCGTTCTCG
>DAONOU010000026.1:0-17479 GCA_035409265.1 Arachnia sp.
CCGCCTCTGGGACGCCTACGCCGACCCGCGCCAGATCGAGCGCTTCTGGGGTCCGCCGGGGTGGCCGGCCACCTTCACCCGGCACGACGTCGCCGTCGGCGGCCGCTCCAACTACGCCATGACAGGCCCGGACGGCGAGCGCTCCGGCGGCTACTGGGAGTTCCTCGCCGTCGAGGAGGGCAAGAGCTTCGAGGTGCTCGACGGCTTCGCCGACGACGAGGGCAACCCGAACACCGAGATGCCCACCATGCGGATGGAGTTCACCTTCGAGCCCACCGACGCCGGATCCCGCATGACCACGACCACCCACTTCGCTTCCCTGGATGAGCTCGAGAAGCTCGTCGCCATGGGCATGGTCGAGGGCATGCGCGCCGCGATGGCCCAGATCGACGACGTGCTGGCCGACCTCGCGTCGTTCGCCGCCGGCAACGGCACCGAGGTGCAGCTGCTCGGCGACACCCAGGCGCGGATCAGTCGCGTCATCCGCGGCACGGTTGAGCAGGTCTGGCGCGCGCACCACGAGCCGGAGCTCCTGCGCCGCTGGCAGCTCGGCCCCGACGGTTGGACGATGCCGGTGTGCGAGGTGGCCACGTCCGTCGGCGAGACCTACCGCTACGAGTGGGAGAACGAGGCCGACGGGCGGAGCTTCGGGTTCACAGGCGAGCTGCTCGAGGTGCTCGCCCCGGTGCGCGCGGTCACGACGGAGGCGATGATCGGCATGGACGGCCCCGTCGTCGTCAACGAGCTGACCCTGACCCCGCTGGAGAGCGGCACGCTGCTGACGATGGTCGGCAACTACCCCGACGCCGAGACGCGAGAGATGATCCTCGCCACCGGCATGGCCGACGGCATGGAGACCAGCTACGCGAGGCTCGAGCGCGAGGTCCTCGGGGTCTGATGCCGGTGCGTCAGTCGTCGAGTCGATCGAGCAGCTGGGCGGGGTTCTGAGGCCGACCCTCTGTCAGCGTGGTTGCGTGGGTGCTACGGTCGTCCCCATGACGCGCTCCTGATGCGCGCGGCTCGGCCGCGCAGAAGCCCTCGACATCCTCATCGACTCTCAAGGACTACTGCCATGCCTTCAGACATCCTCACAATCGCGCTGTCCGCGTTCACCCCCGACGCCCGTCCGCCCGCGGTGCGCCCCGTTTCCCCGGCCGACGAGCCCGAGTTGGCGGTCCTCTACCTTCGCTCGTATCCGCCGGACATCGGCGCCCAGAACCTCGACGAGGCACGCGCCGAGATCAAGGCCACCTTCGACGGCGAGTTCGGGGTGCTGCGCCTCGACTCCAGCCTCGTCGCCGTCGACTCCGGACGCGTCGTCGGCGCGGTGCTCGTCGTCGAGCGTTCGATCTGGGACGACGACCTGGACGGCCCGTTCATCATCGATCTGTTCGTCGACCCGGACGCGCGCGGGCGCGGACACGGCCGCCGTCTGGTCGAGGCCGCGCTCGCCGCGTGCGTCGCACGCGGCGACGAGACGCTGTCGCTCCGATTCGGCGAGGGTACCTCCGCGGCGGCGTTCGGGCTGTACGAAAGCCTCGGTTTCGAGGAACGAGTGGCGCAGACGCGTTAGCGGCGAACGACGCCGCTAACGCTCGATCTCCCACCGGGGCTCGTCGGCGCGCTCCACGCAGTGCCATCGGACAGCGTTGCCGACGGGGGTAAGGTCCGTCAGCCAGTAGGTCGCGCCCGGGTTCCAGCCCGCGATCACGCTGCGGGTGTCGTCGACCGACGCGGGATCGTCGACCGGGATCGCGACCCCGGCCGAGGACAGGTAACCGGCATACGTCAGGTGCACGGCGTCGTAGTGCGCGGCGACGGCGGCCCAGTCGGGCACGACCCAGCGCCCCGCCCACCCCGGCTCGCGGAACCCGCTCGTGGCGCGGTACCAGTCGTGACGCCTCGAGGCGGTGACCTCGACGGGGTGCGCGCGGCAGAGCGCGGCCCAGTCGCCCGGGCCGTCGACCTCGTAGACGCGCGCCGCGGGCGGCACCTCGATCCGGCTCGCGATGGCCCGCGTCCACCCGACCGTGTCCTCGACCAACCACAGCCCCGATGGGGTCCCGTCGAACAGCTCCGCGCAGGTGACGGGAAGCCCGTGCGGGGGAGTCGACCACCAGGTGCCGCTGTACGGCGCGCCGGGGTCCGCCGGACGGTCGCGCCCGGCCTCGGACTCGGTTGCCGTGACGTCCTCGCGCCACGCGCCGAGCATCTCGGCGGCGGGGCCATACGACGGGGATCGCGCCTCGGGCCAATCGAGGGTGAGCTGCCGATCGGGCGCGAAGCCCTCCGCCAGCCACGTCGACGCGGGCGTGGCGCACACCCACTCCGCCACTCGCCGGAGCCCTTCGCGGACGGCGGCCGTCGCGGCGAGCAGGTCGTCGCCGTCCGGCCCCTGCCAGTACATCGCGGCGTCGACGGAGCGCGCCAGGCAGGTGCGCAGCACATCCGGCGTCGGCGCGGGAAGGGGCGAGCCCGCGAGCGCGGCGGCGACAGCATCCGGCCTGGTCGACGGGATCTCGTCCGGGTCGACGGGTGGCCACCCGAAGCGGCTGACGGACCGGCCGGCGAGCTTCGCCAGCCGGTAGCTCGCGTCGAACACGGCGTGGCGGAGCGGGCCGCCGCCGTCGGCGCGAGCCGTGCGCTCGGCCTCGCAGGCGAGTTCGAGCAGCAGCCGGCGCCCGCGCGGGCCGGCGAGCAGCCGGTCAGGGGAGAGGGGGCGTCGAGTCGGCTGCATTGCCCGACACTAGCGGGCTGCGTCGGCGACGACCGGCTCGGAGTTGGTAGCGTCGCGGGAGGGCCACCGAGGAGATGCTGCAGGACAAGCCGCACCGCAATGTGGTGCGCATCGGCGACACCGTGCGGAGGCCGTTGCAGCCGTGGTCGGCCAGCGTCCACGAGCTGCTGCTCCACCTGGAGGCCATCGGGTTTCCCTACACCCCTCGGGTGAGGGGGATCGACGACGAGGGACGCGAGGTGCTCACCTATATCGACGGCGAGTCCGGCACGGCCGGGTGGGCCAAGGTCGTCGACGAGCGCGGGCTAGTCGCGATGGCTCGGCTGCTCCGCGAGTACCACGACGCCGTGCGCGGGTTCCGCCCGACCGCCGAGGCCGGGTGGGCCGGATTCACGGGCGGCGGGGAGATCGTCCTGCACGGCGACTTCGGGCCGTGGAACCTGGTCTGGCGCGGGACGCGGCCGATCGGGATCATCGACTGGGACTACGCCTGGCCCGGCCGCCCGATCCACGACGTCGCCTACGCGCTGGAGTACGTGGCGCCGTTCCGCGACGACGAGCTGTGCCGACGGTGGCTGGCCTACCCCGACGTGCCGGACCGCCGTCGTCGGCTGGAACTGTTCGCCGAGGCCTACGGGCTGGAGTCGTCGTCGGGCCTGGTGGACGAGGTCCTCGCCCAGCAGCAGGCGGTCTGGGAGCGGGCGCGCCGGCTCGCCGCTCGGGGCGCGCAGCCCCAAGCCGAATGGCAGCAGACCGGCTTCCTCGACACGACCGCCGACCGGATCCGCTGGACCCGCGACAACCGCGCGCTCTTCGAATGAGGCGTGGAGCGTGCACAGATCTCTCTATGCGTTGACGTAAGAGGTTCCGCAGGTAGGTACCACCTACTTGCGGGACCCTCTAGGTCGATATCGCGCCTTCCCTCCGCTATACAGAGATCTATGCACGACGATCCCCATCTGTGGCTGGAAGACATCGACGACCCGGCGGCGCTCGACTGGGTCCGGGCGCAGAACGCCCTGACCGAGGCCGAGCTTGCCGGCACCGCGGAGTTCGCCCGCCTGGAGGATGAGCTCGCCGCCATCTACGACTCGGCGGAGAAGATCCCGTTCGTCGCCAAGCGCGGCGACTGGTACTACAACCTCTGGCGCGACGCCGACCACCCGCGCGGGCTGTGGCGACGGACGACGCTCGACGAGTACCGCAAGGCCGAGCCCGCATGGGAGACCGTCCTCGACCTCGATGATCTCAACCGCGCCGAGGGGGAGAACTGGGTGTGGCACGGCGTCGAGTTCCTGCGGCCCGAGAGCCCGCGGTGCCTGATCGCGCTGTCGCGGGGCGGCTCGGACGCCGACGTCACCCGCGAGTTCGACGTCGACGCCCGCGCCTTCGTCGACGGCGGCTTCGAGCGGCCCGAGGCCAAGGGGCATCTCACGTGGATCGACGAGGACACCGTCTACCTGGTCACCGACCTCGGCCCCGGCAGCGTCAACCGCGCGGGCTACGCGAGGACCGCCCGCAGGTGGCGCCGCGGCGCGCCCATGGCCGAGGCGGAGGTGGCGTTCGAGGGCCCGGAGGACAACGTCGGCTACGGCATCTACCCGCACCGCGACCGCACGCCCGGGTTCGAGCGCGACCTCCTCGTTCACTACCTCGACAGCCGCGACACCGCCCTCTACCTGGCCGACGCCGACGGCGCGTTCTGCCGCGTTGAGGTGCCCGACTCGGCCAGCAAGCTCGTCCACCGCGAGTGGCTGCTGATCGAGCTGCGCGAGCCGTGGACGGTGGGCGGCGCGACCCATCCCGCGGGCGCCTTGCTCGCCGCGCGGCTCGACGACTACCTCGCCGGCGCGCGCGACCTCGCCGTCCTCTTCGCCCCCACCGACACGACGGCGCTGTCCGACATCACCGTCACCCGCCACCACGTCGTGCTCACCGTCCTCGACGACGTGAAGAGCGCCATCGCCGTCCTCACCCCGGGCGACGACGGCTGGGAGCGCCGCCCGCTGGCCGGCGTTCCCTCGCTGGGCACGGTGGAGGTCGGCGCCGTGGACGACGAGACCTCCGATGCGCTGTGGGTGATCGCCACCGACTTCCTGACCCCGAGCACGCTGCTGCTTGCCGACGCCTCCGCGGGCGCCGCGCCGCCGGAGGCCCTGAAGGCGGAGCCGGCGTTCTTCGACGCCGACACCCACGTCGCCGAGCAGCGCTTCGCGACCTCCGATGACGGCACCCGCGTGCCCTACTTCCTGGTGCGGCCGCGCGGTCAGGAGAGCGACGGCGACAACCCCACGCTCCTCTACGGCTACGGGGGCTTCGAGATCTCGCTCACGCCGGCCTACGCGCCCGGCGTCGGCAAGGGCTGGCTGGAGCGCGGCGGGACCTACGCCGTCGCGAACATCCGCGGCGGGGGAGAGTATGGCCCGCGCTGGCATCAGGCCGCGCTCCGGGAGAACAGGCACCGCGCCTACGAGGACTTCGCCGCCGTCGCCCGTGACCTGATCGCGCGCGGCGTCACCTCGCCGTCGCGCCTCGGCGTGCGCGGCGGCAGCAACGGAGGACTGCTCACCGGCAACATGCTCACGCGGTACCCGGAGCTGTTCGGCGCCGTCGTCATCCAGGTCCCGCTGCTCGACATGCGGCGCTACAGCCACCTGCTGGCCGGCGCGTCGTGGATGGACGAGTACGGCGACCCCGACACCGACGACTGGGACTTCATCCAGACCTTCTCGCCCTACCACCTGTTCGACCCGGCGCGGGAGTACCCGCCGACGCTGCTGCTCACCTCGACCCGCGACGACCGGGTGCACCCCGGCCACGCGCGCAAGATGATGGCGAAGCTCGCCAGCGGTCCGGCCTGGTACTACGAGAACATCGAGGGCGGCCACGGCGGCGCCGCCGACAACCGCCAGCGCGCCCATATGGACGCCCTGTACCTCGAGTTCCTCTGGCGTCACCTCGCCTCTTGACTACGTTTCGGTAGTCGAATAGCCTGACTACGCATCCGTAGTCAGGGGGAGTCGTGTATTCGGGAAAGGTGACGGGGCCGGAGTCGCTCGGTCGGATCCTGCAGCAGTCGCGGCTGCTCAGCGGGTTGACTCAGCGCGAGTTGGCGGACCGCCTGGGCATCTCGCAGCGCTACGTGTGGGAGATCGAGGCTGGCAAGCCGTCGGTCTTCACCGAGCGCCTGTTCGCGTTCATGCGTCAGACGGGGATGACGCTCACCGCGACGATCGCGATGCCGGAGGAGGGCGACGATGGGTGACCTGCTCGTCGAGCTGTACGACACCGTCGTCGGGCGTCTCTCCGGAGGCCGGCGCGACTTCGACTTCGCTGCCGAACCCGCGGCCGTGCGGCGGTTCGGCCTCGACAGCTCCGTCCTCTCCGTCGCGGTTCCGGTGGCTCCTGTCGCCACCAGGTCGCGACGCGCGCACCGCCAGGCCTTCTTCCTCAACCTCCTTCCCGAGGGGCAGGCGCTCGCCCGGCTCGCCGACCGGGCCGGGGTGGAGGCGGACGACGCCGTCGGGTTCCTGCGACACTACGGTCGCGATGTCGCGGGCGCACTGCAGGTCTGGGACCCCGAGGTTCCCGGTGAGCCGCGGACGCCACGCCGTGTCCCGCTCGACGACGCGGGGGTCGCTGCGCTTCTGCGCGACGGCCACGGGAGCCCTCTTGGCAATCGGCCAGTTGGCGGAAAGACCTCGCTCGCGGGCGTGCAGGAGAAGATCGTCCTCGCGTGGGACGACGGGTGGGGCCAGGTCCTCGACGGGTTTCCGTCCACCCACATCCTGAAACCGGAAGTGGCGACCTGGCCGTCGATGATCTACGACGAGGAGTACGGTGCCCGGTTCATGCGGGCTCTTGGCCTCGCCGCCTTCGACACGTCCGTGCGCACCTTCGACGGTGTCCCCGCGCTTGTCGTCGAGCGGTTCGACCGGGCCGCGAACGGGTCGCGCGTTCACGTCGAAGACTTTGCGCAGGTTCTGGGCGTTACGGGCAACCAGAAGTATCAGCGGTACGGCGGCAGGGTGACGCTCGCTCGCGTCGCCGAGGTGCTCCGCCGGCACGATCCTTCCTCGCTGGCCGCGCTTGCCCGGATGGTCGTCGCCGCGGTGGCGACGGGGAACCTGGACCTGCACGCCAAGAATCTTGGTCTGCTGCACCCGGAGGATGGGTCCGTGACGCTCGCGCCCGCCTACGACTGGGTCCCGATGGCTCACCAACCCACCGATGGAGAGCTGGCCATGGCCGTCGGCGGGGAGTATCGACACGCGCCCTTGACCGTCGAGCATCTCGCCCAGGAACTCGGCGGCTGGGGAGTGCCAGGCCCGGAGGCCGTCGTGGGTGAGACCATCGAGGCGATCTATGACATCGCGCAGGCCGAGGAACCGCTGGACGGTGCCCACCCAGGTGTGAGCCGCGACATCGCGACGTTCGCGGAGCGCCTGCTGCGCGGGGATCCTGTTGGTCGGCCCGTGAGTCTTGTCGGCTGATCCTCTGCGCTGAAGGACTCGGCAGGGCGCAGCTGACGGATAAGTGCGGTCACATTGAGATTCTGCGGATAACGGTGGTCAGCAGAGCATCTCGGTGCAGTTATCCGTCGGAATCGGCGTCGACCGGGCGCTCGGAGGCCTCCAGGCCCAGCTCAACCGGCGGGGTGCCGGCCACCACCGCCGGTCGAGCCGACGCACACGATCGCTAGCGACCAAGGATCGCTAGGCCAGGTGTCTTGCGAAGAACCCTGCCGCGTCGTCTCCCGCGAACGCGGGGACACCCGTGTGGCCGCCCATGTTGGCGTGCAGGGTCTTCTCGCGGGAACCGAATGCATCGAACAGGTCGAGCGCTGCCTGTCGGTCGTTGTGCTCGTCGTCCCATTGCAGGAGGACGTGCAGCGGGATGGTGACCTGGCGGGCCTCGTCGAACATGGCGCGGGGAATGAAGCTGCCCGCGTACAGCCCCGCGGCCGCGATGCGCGGCTCGACAACCGCCAGGCGCACGCCGATGGAGATGATCCCTCCCGAGTATCCGACGGGGCCGCCGATCCCGGGAAGGGTGAGAAGGGCGTCGAGCGCGGCCCGCCATTCCGGGATGGCCTGCTCGACAAGTGGGAGGACGAGTCGGTCGACGATGTCGTCCCCGACGGGCTCGCCGGCGCCTGTGGCGCGGCGCAGGTCGGCGCGGGCATCCTCGAGGACGGCGAGTTTCGGCCGGTCACCGCCGCCGGGGAGCTCGATCGTCGCGGCGGCGAAGCCGTCGGCCGCGGCGCGCCGTGCCCGGGCCGCCAGCCGGGGCTGCATCCTTCGCGGGTCGCCGGGGTGGCCGAGCAGGATCAGCGGAGCGGGCGTGGAGGACGGTTCGGGCGTCCAGAGGATGCCCGGAATCTCATCGAGGGCGAAGTCGCGCTCGGTGACCCCGTCGTTGTCGCGGGGTTCGGAGGTGAAGGTGAGGTGCATGGTCGTGCCTTTCGGGGATGCGCTTGAGGCGGCGCTCCCGGACGACCTATCGCCCGACCGTGACCCCAGAGGGGAGCACCCACGTCGATATGTTCACGGGTATCACCTCCTCGTTCTGTTGCACGGATTTTGAGAGCTTACCCCCGGCTTCGGCGATCACCTACGTGCTGAGATCCCCTCCCTGCGCCGCGCTGCCCACAGCAGAACGACGGCATGGCTTCGGCAGCCACGACTACCGTGTCTGCATGGGAGAGTTGCGTGCCTTCAAGAGACCCGACCCGCTGTGGCGAGAGGCGGTCGGCGAGACGCTCCGCCGCCGTCGGTCCGACGCCGGCCTGCGGCTCGTGGACGTAGCCAAGCGCGCGGGCGTGTCGCCGCAGTATCTGTCGGAGGTCGAGCGCGGCTGCAAGGACGCGTCGTCGGAGGTTCTCGCCGCCGTCGCGGGCGCCCTCGACCTCACGGTGCTGCAACTCGCGACGATGACGGTGGCCGCGGCCAGCACCCCGGCCACGGCCCGGGGCGGCGCCGAGGTCATGTGCCTGGCGGCCTGATCACGGTCTCGTCAGGTGACGGTCCTCGTGCCGAGCGCATCTGACGGATAACTCCATCAGGATGCTCCGGAACCGGCCCATATCGGCGAAACCTCGATGTGGCAGCACTTTTCCGTCGGCGGGTGCCGGCGAGCGCAGGTTTCCGTCAAAGCTCGCGGTCGGTCAGCACCCGGTCGACGATGCCGTACTCGACGGCGCCCTGGGCCGTCAGCACGAGGTCGTGCTCGGTGTCGGCGCGGACCTGGTCGGGTGTGCGCCCCGTGTGCCGGGCGAGCACCGCCTCGAGCAGGCTCCGGGTGCGTTCGACCTCGTCGGCCTCGAGGATCAGGTCCGGGATCGTGCCCCGGTGGCCCTCCGCGGCCGGCTGATGCAGGACGACGCGGCCATGGGGGAGGATCTGGCGGTGACCCTCCGTGCCGGCGGCGAGCAGCACCGCCGCGTTCGCGACCACCTGGCCGACGCAGGTCGTGTGCACGGCCGGGCGGACGAACTGCATGGCGTCGTAGATCGCCAGCATGGCCGTCGTCGACCCGCCGGGCGAGTTGAGGTACAGGCTGACCGGCGCCTCCGGGTTCTCGGACTCCAGGTGGATGAGCTGGGCGATGACGGCGTTGGCGACGCCGTCGTCGATGGGCGTGCCGAGGTAGAGGATGCGGTCGCCGAGCAGCCGGGAGTAGATGTCGCTGGTGCGCTCTCCGTTTCTCGTCCTCGTCGACACGTAGGGGATGGTGTAGCCGGTCACGACGCCACCGCCAACCCGACGGCGGCGCGGGGCCGGGGGCGGATGTCGTCGAGGCTCGTCACGACGTGGTCGACGAAGCCGTAGGCCAGGGCCTCCTCGGCGGTGAACCAGCGGTCGCGGCGGGAGTCGCGCTCGACGGTCGCGACGTCCTGGCCCGTGTCGGCGGCGATGAGGCCGAGCACGGTGTCGCGGGTCTGCCGGAGGTCGTCGGCCTGGATGGCGATGTCGCCGGCGCTGCCGCCGATTCCCGCCGAGCCCTGGTGCAGCAGCACCTTGGAGTGGGGGAGGCTGTAGCGGTGGCCCGGCGTGCCCGCGCTGAGCACGAACTGCCCAGCGCTGGCCGCGAGCCCGAGGTTCACGGTGCGTACCGGGCTAGGGATGGTCCGGATCGTGTCGCGGATGGCGAGCATCGACGTGACCGAGCCGCCGGGGGAGTTGATCCAAAGGTAGATCTCGGCGGACGGGTCCTCGCTCGCGAGCAGGACGAGGGCGGCGCACAGCCGGTTGCCGAGCGTGTCGTCGAGCGGGGAGCCGAAGAACAGCGTGCGTTGTTCGAGCAGCCGCGCCGTGAGCTGCTCGTCGAGTTGCGTGAGGGGATTCTCTGTCATGCGGCCAGCCTGTCCGCCCGGCCGCCCCAACCGAAGGGCGCGCCGCTCAGGGCAGCGCTGCCCACGGCAGTGGCGGCTACCCGACGACGGAGCGCTCCGCCGCCAGGTGGAGCGCCGCCTCGACGAGCGCCTGGATGCCGACGGTCACGTCCTCGACGCCGACGGACTCGTCCGGATGGTGGCTGATCCCGCCGGGGTTGCGGAGGAACAGCATGCCGACATCGGTGACCGCCGCGATCGCCATGGCGTCGTGGCCGGCGCGGCTGAAGATGGTCGCCGGGTCGTCGGCGCCGGCGGGGACGGTCGCGAGGATGCCCTCGCGCACGACGTCCTGCAGCAGCGGGGCGCAGAACACCGCGGGCGCCGCGTGCAGGTCCCGGGCGGTCCAGCGCAGGCCGCGGCGGCCCATGATCGCGTCGAGCTCGAGCGAGATGGCGTCCCACACGCGGTCGCGGGCGCCGTCGAACTCCCCGCGCAGGTCGAGGCTGAGCCGCGCCTCGCCGGGGACGATGTTGACGGCGCCCGGGTAGGTCTCCAGCCGGCCGACGGTGCCGATGATGTGGTGCTCGGCCCGGCAGATCCGCTCCACCGCGAGCGCCGCCTCGCTGGCGCCGAGGAGGGCGTCGTGGCGGTCCTCGTAGCGGGTGCCGCCGGCGTGCCGCGCCTCGCCCTCGACCGTGATCTGGAACCGTCTCGCGCTGGCGATCGACGTGACGACGGCGAGCGACTCGCCGCGCCGGTCCAGCTCGGGGCCCTGTTCGATGTGGGCCTCCAGGTAGCCGACGAGCCGGTCGGGCCGGTAGGCGGCCTCGCCGATGCGGCCGGGGTCGAGGCCGAAGTCCAGCGAGGCCTCCCGCAGCGTCACGCCGTTGGCGTCGGTGAGGCCCCACCACTCGTCGCGCCAGGTGCCGGCGACCGCCGCCGATCCCAGCAACGCCGTGCCGAACCGCGTCCCCTCCTCGTCGGAGAACGCGATCACCTCGACGGCGAACGGCAGCGCGGTCCGCGGCGCGCCGTCGCCGGGCAGCCGCAGCAGCCGCGCCACCTCGAGCGCCATCAGCACCCCGACGATGCCGTCGTAGCGCCCGGCGTCGAGCACGGTGTCGAGGTGCGATCCGAGCAGCAGCGACGGCGCCTCGGGGTCGCCGCCCGACGGTGGCATCCGTCCCACCTGGTTGCCCGCGGCGTCCTGGCGCGTGGTCATGCCGATCTCGCGCATCCACTCGGCCACCAGCCGGTTCACCCGCGCGTGCTCGGGGGAGAGGTACACCCGCTCGATCCCGGCGCCGGGGGTCGCGGTGACGCGCGCGAGCTCCTCGCAGCGCGCCATGACGCGCCGCGCGGCGGCCCGGAACCGGTCCGGGTCGACGCCGACGAGCCGCGGCCCCACGCTCAGGACCCCGGGTAGAGGTCGGCCGCCGCCTCGACGCCACCCCCGCTCGGCACGGCGACGCCGAAGCGCCGGAGCACCGCCTCGAGCGCGGCCAGAGTGCTGAGCACCGCGTCGCGCCGGGCGTTGTAGCCCATGGTGCCGATCCGCCAGACCCGGCCGTGCAGCGGGCCGAACGAGGTGCCGATCTCGATGCCGAAGTCCTCGAGCAGGGCCGCGCGGGCCGCATCGCCGGGAACGCCGTCGGGGATCTCCACCGCGACGACGTTGTTCATCTTGTGCGCCAGGTCGCCGAACACGCCCAGCCCCAGGGCCTGGACGCCGGCGAGCATCGCCTTACCGGCCAGGCGGTGGCGGGCGATGACCGCGTCGCGCCCCTCCTCGAGCAGCAGCCGGGCGCACTCCCGCGCGCCGTACAGCATGGACGTGGCCTCCGTGTGGTGGTTCAGCCGTCGGGGGCCCCAGTAGTCGAGGATCATGCCCAGGTCGAAGTAGTTGGAGCGCACGAAGTCCGCCGACGACGCGTCGCCCGCCTCGCGGATGCCCGCCTCGACCCGGCCGCGGGACCGGATCGCCTCGACGGCACGCTCCGACAGCGTGACGGGGGAGGAACCCGACGGCCCGCCCAGGCACTTCTGGAGGCCGGCGGTCGCGGCGTCCAGGCCCCAGGCGTCGGCCTCGAACGCGTTGCCGCCGAGCGAGGCCGTGGCGTCGGCGTAGAACAGCACGCCGTGTTTGGCGCAGACGGCGCCCACCTCGTCGAGCGGCTGGTTCATCGTGGTGGACGTGTCGCCCTGCACGAGCGCGAGCAGCGCCGGCCTCACCCGGACGATGGCCTCCTCGATGGCGGAGACCGGGAACACCTGTCCCCACTCGGCCTCGATGATGTGCACCTCGGCCATGGCGCGCTCGGCGATCTCGGCCAGCAGGTGCCCGAAGCGGACGAACACCGGGACGAGCACCCGGTCGCCGGGCCTCAGCAGCGACACCAGGGCCGCCTCGATCCCGGCCCGAGAGGTGCCGTCGACCAGCAGCGTCGCCTCGTTCGAGGTGTTCCACACCCCGCGGTACAGCTCCTGCGTCTCGGCCATCGTCGCCGTCATGAACGGGTCGTACTGCCCGACGAGCGGCGCGGCCATGGCGCGCAGCACGCTCGGGTAGGCCGAGATCGGGCCGGGGCCCATCAGCAGGCGGTGCGGCGGGTCGATGGGGCCGGGAAGGGCCATGGGCGAGGGTCCTTTCTGAGGCGTCGTCATGCGACGGCGGCTTCCAGTCGCCGGGCGGCGCGGACGAGCGCGATGTCGGTGCCCTCGGCCGAGGTGAGGCACACCCCGACGGGGGCCGCGCCGAGCAGCGAGCCGACGGTGAGCAGGGGAGCCGAGAGCGAGGGCAGGCCGCCGATCGCCGCGGGCGTCGTCATCCGCAGGGTGCTCGCGCGCACCGCGTCGACGAAGCCGCCGTCGCGGGTGCGCATCGGAGCGGGGCCGGGAACCGTGGGCGCGATCAGCACGGCGTCGCTCACGTGGGCGCGCATGACGCCCTGGAGCCGCGCCACCTCCGCGCGGGCCGCGGCCTCCTGCTCGGGCGTGACGAGTTCCGCCTGCCGGAACCGCTCCGCCACCGCCAGGCCCAGGGCCCCGGGGTGCGCGCGGACCCAGTCGCCGTTGTTGCGCCAGGCCTCCGCGCCCTGCACCGCGCGGAAGGGCTCGAAGTAGCGGTCGAGCGGGCCGATGCTCACCGCGCCGATCGACGGCGCGTCGGGAGATGAGGCCAGCTGCTCCAGGAGCGCCTCGAAGGAGCGGCGCGTCTCCGGCTCGACGGCGGCGACGGCCTCCTCCACCACGAGGAGGCGCCAGGGCAGGTCGTCCGAGGAGCGGCCGTACGGGTTCTCCGTCGACTCGGAGCCCTCGTAGCCGAGGCACCAGTCCGCCACGCGTTGCAGGGTGGCGGAGTCGCGCGTCAGCCAGCCGACGGTGTCGAAGGACTGCGCCAGCGGCACCAGCCCCTGCCGAGGCACGAGGCCATGCGTCGTCCGCAACCCCCAGAGGCCCTGATAGGACGCGGGCACCCGGATGGAGCCCGCGGTGTCGGTGGCCAGCCCGACCTCGGCCTGGCCGGTCGCGACGGCGGAGGCGGGGCCGCTCGACGACCCGCCGGGGAGCGCGCCCGGCACCGCGCCGTTGGGCGGCGTGCCGTAGTGCGGGTTGTCGCCGGCGATGCTGTAGGCGAACTCGTCGGTGCGCGCGACCCCGCGGAGCGTCGCCCCGCCGTTCAGCAGGTCGGCGACGGCCGGCGCGGTGGTGGCCTCGGGGCGCGCGTCGGCCAGGTAGGCGGGGTTGCCCGCCCCGATCCTTCGGCCCTTGATGGCGAAGAGGTCCTTGACGGCGACGGTGAGGCCGCGCAGCGGGCCGTCCGGGGCGCCGTGCAGGAAGGGGTCGCCGACGTTGCGCCACACCGAGCGGTCCAGCGGCTGCGCGCGCGGCGTGACGTGCGCGACCGTGATCAGCCAGCGGCCGTCGATCCGCTGCCAGAGCTGCGTCTGGAGCCCCGTCCCGCCGCTCGCGTAGCGCGAGACGGAGACCAGCATCGCCGCGTCGTCGCCCAGGGGGCGGTACTCGACGCGCTCGATGGTGCGGGGCGGCACCCCGCCGCGCGCGCCGCGGAACGCGGAGATGGCCTCGTGGCCGACCAGCAGGCCCGCGCCGTCGCCGCGCATGGTGGCGGGGCCGTCGGCGAAGAAGGCGTCGAGCAGGTCGAGGTCGTCGTCCATGATGGCCCGCTCGTACCGGAGGAAGGCCTCCCACAGCTCGGCGGGGACGCTCGCGGCGTCGGCGAGCTCAGCGCCATCGGTCACGGGTCACCGCCTCGAAGTCGGACTCGCGGATGCGCGCGTGGACCCCGCACACGACGTCGACCACCTGGGAGATGTCGAAGTCGGTGGCGGCGCTGAGGTAGGCGTAGGCGAGGTGCTCGTCGAGGCCCCACCGCGCCCGGATCAGGGAGATCGCCGAGCGGACGCAGGCCCGCATCGCCTCGTTCAGGTCGACGTCGAGGCCCGTCGGGATCAGGTAGCCCCCGGCCCGGGCCAGCGGTCCCTTGACCTCGCCGAACGCGGCGACGGCGTCGTTGAGCCCCACGACGTCGAAGCGGAGCGTCGCCCGCAGTGACGCCTCGAGCGCGGTGAGCGCGACCTCGCCGTCGCCCTGGGCGAAGTGCGGATCGCCGACGTAGGCCAGCGCGCCCGGGACCTGCACCGGGAGGTAGAGGACGGAGCCCTCCACCAGGAGGTTGATGTCGATGTTGCCGCCGTGCGAGCCCGGGGGCACCGAGTGCGGACGGTCGTCGGAGTTGACGGCCACCCCCATGAGGCCGAGGAACGGCGCGAGCGGGAACTCGACGCACCGCTCCCCGCCGTCGACGACCGGGAGCCGCCCCACGAGCCCGCCGACGCGCTCCTCGATCGGGCAGAACACGCTCACGGTCCGCGACCGCCGCGGGAGCTCCCCGGGGAGCGCGCCGCGGCCGTGCCGGTTCGAGATCACCCCGTAGGGCACGCGCGGGACGAGGCGCTCGACGGTGATCTTCAGGAGGTCGCCCGGCTGGGCGCCCTCGACGTGGATCGGCCCGGTGACCACGTGCGGGCCGTCGATCGCCGGGTCGTGCCCTGGGCGGGCGGCGATCTCGACGGCGTCGCGCAGGACGGCCTCGGCGGACACGCCGTGCCCGCCGAAGTAGGCGACCGGATCGCGCCCCTGATCCTCGAGGATGCCCTCGTGGCTCACCGTGTCGATCGTGACCGACGTCCCCGGGGAGATGGTGAGGACCGGGGCGTCGGCCCGGCACGGCAGGCGCCCCCACAGGATGTTGCGCGGTGCCGCCGGGAGATACACGTCGCCCGGGATCGGCCCCTCACCCCGTTGCAGGATCGCCGTCGTGAGGTCGTCCAGGGCGGCGCGGGCGACGGTCTGAGTCATGGGGATCCTTCGTCGTCGAGGGGGTGAGGGGGCGGCGAGCGGCGCTCAGTCGGCGGCGTCGGCCTTCGCGAACTGCGCGTCCATCGCCTCCATGTCGATCTCGTCGGCCTCGACCGTTGTCACGCCGTAGTAGACGTCCCGGTCCAGCTCGCCCATCTTGCTCGAGACGAGCATCGCCACGAAGCTGTCGCCGTTCACGTTCAGGAACGTGCGGAAGATGCCGGTGAACCAGTCGACGGCGATCAGCAGGCCCACGGCCTCCAGGGGAAGACCCAGCGAGGTGCCGAGGAACATCGCGACGACGGGGAAGCCGCCGGGCACGGTGATCGTGCCCATGTTGAGCAGGATGGCAAGGGCCATGCCCATCGCGATCTGGGGGAACGTCAGCTCGACGCCGCCGGTCTGGGCCAGGAACATCACGACGATCATGTAGTTGAGCACCGCGCCGTAGGAGCCCATGGTGAGGCCGACGGAGAGGGTGAAGTTGGCGACGCGCTGGCTCACGCCGATCTTCTCGATGGCGGTCTTGAGCACCGTCGGGAAGGTGACGGCGGAGCTGGTCGTCGTGATCGCGATCAGGGTCTGCCCGCCGAGCTTGGACGGCAGGAGGGCCGGGTTGAGGCGCGTGAGGGCGGTCACGACCAGGACGAAGATGACGGTCACGATGACCACGCCGAGGAGCGTGGTGCCGAGGTACTTGAGGCCGCTGGTGACCACGCCGAAGCCGACGGTGCCCGCGAGCGGGGCGAGGAGGCAGAAGATGCCGATCGGGGCGATGCGCATCACGATCCGGATCAGCGCGATCACGACCTGCTGGATCTGATCGAGGAACTCGACGATCGTGCGGTTGCCCGTGGTGGCGGCGTAGGCGTTGAGCGCCACGCCGAACAGGAGCGAGAACACGATGATCGGCACCATCTCCGCGAGCGACATCGCGGAGAAGATGTTCGTCGAGACGAAGCCGACGAGGGTCTCCTGCCAGCCGGAGGTCTCGCCGACCTTGTCGGCCAGCGTCGGGTCCAGCCCGCCGGTGAACACGATGCCCGCGCCGGGCTGGATGACGGAGCTGAGGATCCAGGCGACGACCGCGGCGACGACCGAGAAGCCGATCATCCACTTGAAGGTGTGGAACGCCATCTTGCCCATGCCGGACCCGCCCATCGAGCCGGTCGCCACGATGACCGACGTCATCACCAGGGGAACGATGGCCATCTGGATCAGGCGGATGAAAAGGTCGCCGATGAACTTGGTGTTCCCGGCCCATTCTCCGACCACGAGGCCGAAGACGATGCCGAGGATGGATGCTGCGCCGATCTGCACCGCGGGATGCGAGAGGGCCTTTCTCATGGCTGCCTCCGAGGTAGTGAGGGGTTACGGTTCGGGGGACCGGTTGCCGACGACGCTATGGCCCGCCGATGAAACCCTGACGACGACCGGGTTTCAGGCGTCGCGGTTGTTGTATCAATCTCGTGACGACGATCCGCCGGATGCGTCATCATGGGGCGATGCAGAAGCGCGACAAGCCTTGGCGACGGCGGCGCCGCGACGTCAACCGCGAGCCGGCGCCCGTCGTCTACCGCGCTCTCGTCTGGGTGGTGCGCGTGGTGATGCCGCTGGTGGCGCGCCGACACTGGGCCGGGCAGGAACACATCCCGGCCACCGGGCCGGCCATCGTCGTCGGCAACCACATCTCCAACTTCGACCCGCTGGTGCTCGGCGAGTACCTCATCTACAGCGGGCGCTGGCCGCGCTTCCTCGGCAAGGCCGACATCTGGCGCGTTCCCGTGCTCGGGTGGGTCGCCAAGCAGTGCCAGCAGATCCCCGTCTACCGCGACACCGACCGCGCCTCGGACTCCCTGATCCACGCCCGCAAGGCCCTGGAGCGGGGGCAGCTGATCGCGCTGTATCCCGAGGGCACCATCACGGCGGACCCCGACGGCTGGCCGATGACCGGGCGGCGCGGCGCCGCGCAGCTGGCCCTGCGGACGGGCGCCCCCGTGATCCCCGTCGTGCAGGACGGCGCG
>DAONOU010000027.1:0-17450 GCA_035409265.1 Arachnia sp.
TTCTCGGATCTAGCCGAGAGGTTGGCCCGGCGAGCCAGCGGATCAAGCGAGGCGGAGGACGCGGGACTCCCAGGGGGCCAGCACCGACGGGTCCGGGTCCGCGTGCGTGCCGAGGACCAGCTCGGCGTCGGCATGGGCCGGGAGGCCCCCGCCGGGGATCTCCGCGGGGGTCGAGGAGCAGTTGGCAAGGACCAGCAAGCGCGAGTCTCCCAGCGTCCGGGTGAACGCCCAGATCTGCTCGTGGTCCGGGAGGAGGAGCTCGAAGCGGCCCTCGCGGACCGTCTCGTCGTTGTGGCGCAGCCGGATCAGCCTCTGGAAGTGCGCGAACACCGAGCCGGGGTCGGCGACGGCGGCGCGGGCGTTGATCTCGACGCGGTTCGGGTTCGCGGCGAACCAGGGCGTGCCGGTTGTGAACCCGGCGTGCTCGGTGTCGTCCCAGTGGACGGGGGTGCGGGCGTGGTCGCGGCTCTTCGCGGCCAGCGAGGCCAGGATGTCGTCCTCCGGGATGCCGCGGGCGGTGGCGAGCCGGTGGTAGTTCAGGGTCTCTACGTCCTGGTAGTGGCCGATCTGCGTGAACGGCGAGTTCGTCATGCCGAACTCCTCGCCCTGGTACACGTAGGGGGTCCCCTTGTGCAGGTGCAGGACGGTCGCCAGCGTCTTCGCGGAGTTGATCCGGTGCTCGGCGGAGTCGTCGCCGAACCGGGAGACGGCGCGCGGCTGGTCGTGGTTGTCCCAGTACAGGGAGTTCCAGCCGGCCTCGGCCAGCCCGTACTGCCAGTCGGCGAGGTTGCCCTTCAGCGCGGGGAGGGAGAGGGGTGCGAGGTCCCACTTCGATGCCCCGGGGACCTGGTCGATGCCCATGTGCTCGAAGGTGAACACCATGTTCAGCTCGCGCCGGGCGGGGTCGGTGATGCGCTGAGCGACCTCGATCGTCGCGCCCGGGGTCTCGCCGACGGTGATCAGGTTGCGCTCGTCGAGGCCGACCTCGCGGTTCATCTCGGCGAGGAACTCGTCCAGCCGGGGGCCGTTGGCGATCTCGCCGAAGCTGGCCGAGTTGGGGTCGATGACGTCCTCCGAGACGAGCTCGGCGGGCTTGGAGATCAGGTTGATCACGTCCATCCGGAACCCGTCGACGCCGCGGTCCACCCACCAGCGCATCATCTCGTACACGGCCTGCCGGACGTCCTCGTTCTCCCAGTTCAGGTCCGGCTGAGCCGGGCTGAAGATGCCGAGGTAGTACTGGCCGCTCGCCGGGTCGTAGGTCCAGGCCGACGGCGCGAAGGCCGCGGGCTTGTCGTCGGGCTCCGCACCCGGGGTGCCCGGCTCCGCACCGGGCCGGGCGGGCCGCCAGTAGTACCAGTCACGCCTGGGCGAACCGGGGTCGCGGGACTCCTGGAACCACGCGTGCTGGTCCGAGGTGTGATTCACGACCAGGTCCATCACCAGCTTCATCCCCCGCGCGTGCGCCTGGGCGATCAGCTCGTCCAAGTCCTCGAGTGTCCCGAACAAGGGATCGATGTCCTGGTAGTCGGAGATGTCGTAGCCGTTGTCGATCTGGGGGGATCGGTACACCGGCGACAACCACAGGACGTCGACGCCGAGCTCGACCAGGTAGTCGAGCCGCGACGTGATGCCCGGGATGTCGCCGATCCCGTCGCCGTTCGAGTCCTGGAACGAGCGCGGGTAGACCTGGTACACGACCGCGGACCGCCACCAGCCGTCGGGCCGATTGTTCGTCGTCTGGGTGCGGTCTGCGGTCATGAGTTTTCCTTTCGTTGTTCTTCTTGTGGGTTAGCCCTTGACGGCGCCCTGAGTCACGCCCTCCATCACCCATCGCTGAGTGAAGAGGTAGGCGACGATGGCCGGCGCCATCGCCATCAGGTACGACGCGAAGCTGACGTTGTAGTTGTTGCTGAACTGGTTCTGGAACAGGTTCTGCCGCACCGGGAGGGTCTGCAGGGCCGGGTCCGAGATGATCAGCGACGGCATCATGAAGTCGTTCCACGCGTAGAGGAAGGCGAAGATGCCCACGGTCGCGCTCATCGGCGCGAGCAGCGGGAAGATCAGCTTCCAGAACGTCTGCCACGTCGTCGCCCCGTCGACGCGGGCCGACTCCTCCAGCTCCAGCGGGATCGAGCGCAGGAACGCGGTGAACAGCAGCACGCTGAAGCTGAGCTGGAACATCGTCGCCAGCAGGACGACGCCGACGGGGTTGTCCAGCCCGAACCGGCCCGTGAGCTGGATCTGGGGCAGCGCGACCACGGGGAACGGGATGAACATCGCGGCCAGCAGGTAGAAGAACGACCAGCGGAACAGCCGACGATCCCAGTTGCGGATGATCGCGTAGGACGCGAACGCGGCGAGGAAGATCGTGAGCACCACCGTGCCGGCGGTGACGAACAGCGAGACACCCGCGCCGACCGGGAACTTGGTGAGGTTCCAGGCCTCGACGAAGCCGTCGACCGAGATCGGCGACGGGAACGAGAAGGCGTTGCCGTCGACGGCCTGCGAGGTCGTCTTGAACGCCATCGAGATGGTCACGTACAGCGGGAGCAGCACCGTGACCGCGCACAGGATCAGGATGATGGTGCCGGACCAGTTGACCCGCTCCATCTTGACCTTGAGCGGACGGGCGGGCGCCTTGGTGGTGGGAAGAGCCTGAGTCGACATCAGAATGCGTTCCTTCCGCGCGTCAGCGACAGCTGGAGGATGGAGATGAGGATGGCCACGACGAAGAAGATCGTCGCGTTCGCCATCTGGTAGGCGTAGTCGCCGCCGTTGAAGCCCGCGATGATCGTCATCGCGACGCTGCGGGTGGCGGTACCCGGGCCGCCGTTGGTGAGGCCGACGATGATGTCGTAGGCGTTCAGGAAGCCCTTGAAGCCCAGGATGATGTTGATCACCACGTACCCGGCCACCAGGGGGACGGTGATGCGGGTGAGCTGCTGGAACTTCGTCGCGCCGTCGATGTCCGCCGCCTCGTACACGTCGCCGGGCACCGAGAGCAGGCCGGCGATGTAGATCAGCAGCGTGCCGGGGATCGCCTGCCAGGCGGTCACGGCGACGATGGCGACCCACGCCAGGTCGGGGTTGGCGAGCAGGCTGGTCTCCAGCGCCTCGATCCCGAGCGCCGTCCCCAGGGCGGGGAGCGAGTTGGAGAACAGGAAGTTGAAGACGTAGGCGATGATGATGCCCGAGATGACCATCGGGATCACGAAGATCGTCCGCAGGCCCGTCTTGAACCGGATGCGCGACACCAGGCCGACCGCCAGCATGAACGCGATGGCGTTCACGACGAGGACCGTGGCGATCGAGAACCCGAACGTGAACAGGTAGCTCTGCAGGATGGCCGGGTCGCTGAAGGCGGCGACGTAGTTGGTCAGCCCGATGAAGCTCCAGTCGCCGATGCCGATCGAGTCGGTGAAGCTGAAGAAGATGCCGATGATGCCGGGGATCGTGATCGCGAGCGTGAGCAGGATCAGGCTGGGCAGGAGGAACAGGTAGTAGATCGGCTCGACGCGGCGCTTGGTGCGGCGCACCTTCTGGCCGCCGACGACCTCGGTAGTGGTCGTGCTCATGTCAGGACTCCTTCTTCGCCGGGGCGCGGAACGCGAGGCGGGCCCAGTCGGCGTCCATCGTCGCGAGGTACTGGCCGGCGTCGCCGCCGAGCGCGATGGCCTGCGCGTAGTTGAACACCGGGATCGTCTTGGGGACGAGCACCGACGGGCCCTGGTAGATCTCGCCGGCGTCGATGAAGGGGATCATCCCCTCGATGCGCGGGTCGTCGGGCGCGGCCGCGGTGCTGGTGGGGGTGAAGCCGAGCTGAGAGGCGTTGTACGCCTCGATGTTCTCGGGCTGGAACAGGTACTCGAGGAAGTCGCGCGCGGCCTCCTTGTGGTTCGAGCCCTCGGGGATCATCGCGGCGAGGTCGAGGTTGACGCGCACGGAGCGGTCGGCCGGGTCGTCGGTCATCGGCAGCGGGAACGTGCCGAGCGCGAGGTCGGGCGACGTCTTCGCGATCTCGCTGAACGCCCACGGGCCCTGCAGGTACATGGCCGCCTCGCCCTTGGCGAAGGCCAGGTTGCCGTCGTTGTAGCCGCGGCTGGGGGCGTCCTTGTTGATGTAGTCGTCGAGCAGCTGCTGCATCTTGTCCATCGGCTCGGCGAAGTCCTTGGAGAACGACGTCTCCGAGTCCGGGCCGACGTCGGCGCCCTGGGCGGAGAGCCGGTCGAAGAAGTCGATCACGTCGATCGAGCCGCCGACGGTGTAGTCGTACCAGCCCTGGCCGACCGTCCAGTCGTCCTTGAGCGTGGCGTAGAACGGGGTGACGCCCGCCGCCACCAGCTTCTCGCAGACGTCGATCAGCTCGTCCCACGTCGTCGGGACCTGGAGGTTGTTGGCCTCGAAGATCTCCTTGTTGTAGATCACGGACGCGGCCATGACGGAGAACGGAAGCGCGCTCTGGCGCCCCTCGCAGACCCCGTACTGGTCGAGGAGCGGCTGGTACGACTCCTTCATCTGCGACGCCGCGGTCGTGTCGCTGAGGTCGCTCAGCGTGCAGCGCTCGACGAAGCGGGCGACCTCCATGTTGTAGTTCGCCAGCATGAGGTCGGGCGGGTTCCCCCGAACGAAGCTGGCGGAGACGACGTCGACACCCGAGGTGTCGATGTTGACCTGGACCTTGTCCTGCGAGGCGTTGTACTTCGCGACCACGTCGGTCATGAACTCGATGGCCTCGCGCTTGCTGAACGTGAAGCGGACGGGCTCACGCCCGTCGGCCACGGAGCATCCCGCGAGACCGGCGCTGACGAGGGTCAGCGCGAGGAAGCCCGCGACGGCGCGCGCCACCTTCTGTGGATTGAAAGACACCGGTGTCCCTCCATTGTTAAATATGCCCACTAAATTGAGCGACCAGAAGAAATCTGGCTGGTCTATAGTGCCTGGGGCCGGCATAGGAGTCAAGGGGGCGTCGAGATGGCGAGTTACGCCGACGGATACCTGCGACACCGGGCGAGCACGGCGGCGGTGCTGGAGTTCGCCTGGGACGCGGGCGCCTTCCGCGCGGACCACGTCATCTCGGCCGTCGGGCTCACCAGGTCGACGGCGCTCTCCGCCCTGGACTCGCTGATCGACATCGGCCTCATCCAGGAGCTTCCGAACGCGGGCGCGGAGGACGGATACCGGATGGGGCGGCCCGCGCGCCGGTTCCAGCTGCGCGCCGAGGCCGGCGTCGTGATCGGCGTCGACGCGGGCGACTACCGCATCACCGCCATCGCCTCCGACCTGGCCGGTCAGGTGCTCGCCGAGGAGCACCTGGGCGTGCTCGGCTTCTACGCGGGCGGGCAGCACGAGGATCGGCAGGGGGCCGTGTTCCGGGTCATCGACGCCGCGCTGGCGTCTGCCGGGCGCTCGCGGGCCGACGTCATCGGCGTCGCGGTCGGCGTCCCCGCCCCGGTCGACGGCGACGGCAGGTCCCCGTCCCACACCCTCGGCTTCTGGCAGCAGATGAACGCGGGCCTGCAGGACGCCCTCGGGCGCGAGTTCCCCGCCGTGCGCGTGGAGAATGACGCCGCGCTGGCCGCCGTCGCGGAGAGCAGCCTCGGCGAGGCGCGCGGATGCGACGACTTCGTCGCGATGATGATCGGGCGCCGACTCGGCGCCGGCGTCTTCCTCGGCGGACAGCTCGTGCGGGGCGGCCACGGCGCCGTCGGCGAACTCGAGGCCTTCGTCTACGTCTCCGGGGTCGGCGGCGCGCAGGGCTTCGGGCTGCGCGCGGAGCGCTGGCTGGAGCGCGCCCTCGAGGAGGGGCGGGTCCCCGACGGGCACCCCTGGGCGCGGCTGGCCGGCGCCGAGCTGAAGGCAGAGGACGTGCTCGGCGCCGCCACCCTCGACGACCCGGTCACCAAGCCGATGCTGGACGAGCTCGGCGAGACGCTCGGCCGCGTCTGCGGCGTCGTCGCCCGGTTCTACGACCCGACGAGGATCATCGTCTGCGGCGCGATGGCGGGAGCCCTCGGCGATGTGCTCGAACTCGCGCGCGGGTGGACCCGGGCGGAACCCGGGCTGCTGCCCGTGGAGATCGTCGCCTCTGGCCTCGGCGGCGACGTCGTCTCGCTCGGCGCCGCGTCCGCCGCCCGGGAGGCGGCCCGCGACGTCGTCCTGCCGCTTCTCACCGCCCGCCGCGCCGCCACCAACTGACCTCCCCCTGGCGCCGCCGAGCGGCTGTGGCCCCGGAACATGCTCAAAGTCTGGTGGGGGTCAGGCTCGGGTGAGGCGGACGAGGACCGCGTGCTCGGGCATGAGATCCGGGAACCGGAGGCCGACGCCGCTCAGGATCCGCCCGGGGAGGGTGACCCCCTCCTGCCACCAGGCCCAGGACTCGGGGAACCGCGGGTCGTACTCGACGGGGGATCGGACCCCGTCGGGGAGCAGCTCCTCGAGGCGGTAGTCGGCGTCGGCGTCGAGGCCGGGGAGCGCGATCGCCGGCCCGGGGCGCACGGGCGACGTCGCCACGCGCATGAGGCTGAACACGGCGTCGTCCTTGTCCGCGGAGACCACGCCGTGGACGCTCCAACCCGCGTCGGGATGGTCGACGTGGACCACGCGCCCGGTGTGCAGCAGGTGGCGAAGCTCCTTGTGGAGGGCGATCCACGCGGCGAGGTCGGCGCGCTCCTCGGCGGACGCCTCCAGCAGGTTCCACTCGACGCCCATGTGGCCGAACATCGCGGTGGACGCGCGGACGGTGAGCCCCAGGGTGCGGCCCGTGGTGTGCGACGTCGTGGAGGCGACGTGGGAACCCATCAGCTCGGGCGGAAGGAGGAGCGCGGTCCCCGCCTCGATCTGCTGGCGCTCGAGCGGGTCGATGCAGTCCGAGGCCCAGACGCGTACCGCCATCTCCATGATGCCGAGGTCGATGCGGCCGCCGCCCCCCGCGCACGACTCGATCTCCAGGCCGGGGTGCTCCGCGAGCACGGTCCCCATCAGCCGGTAGGTGGCCAGGGTCTGCGCGTGGTAGGCGGGGCGGCCGGTCAGCGGGGAGACCGCCTCGTAGAGGTCGCGGTTGAAGTCCCACTTGATGAAGTCGATCCTCGTGTCGGCGAGGACCGTCCGCATCTGGCCGAGCACGTGCGCGAAGGCCTCCGGGTTGGTCAGGTCGAGGACGTGCTGGCCGCGCGCCTGCTGCGGGCGGTGGGTTCGGGGCGAGAGGACCCACTCGGGGTGCGCGCGGGCCGCGTCGGAGTCGAGGTTGACCATCTCGGGCTCGAACCACAGGCCGAACTCCATGCCGCGCGCGTGCACCGCGTCGGCGAGGGGGGCGAGGCCGTTCGGCCACACCTCGCCGGAGACCACCCAGTCGCCGAGGCCCGAGGTGTCGTCGCGGCGCGAGCCGAACCAGCCGTCGTCCAGCACGAAGCGCTCCGCGCCGGCCTCGGCAGCGACGTCGACGAGCCGGAGCAGCCGGTCGAGCGAGTGGTCGAAGTAGACGGCCTCCCAGGCGTTGAAGGTGACGGGGCGGGGCGTCGTCGGGTGGTGCGGCCGGGCGCGCAGGTACTCGTGGACGCGCGCGGAGGCGTCGTCCAGCCCCTCGCCCCAGGTGGCGTAGAGCCACGGCGTCGCGTAGGACTCCCCGCGCGCGAGGACGACCTCGCCGGGCAGCAGCAGCTCGCCGCCGATCAGCGCGTTCTGGCCGACGACGTTGCGCTCGGCGACGGTGCGGGTGTTGCCCGACCATGCCACGTGGACGTAGTGGACCAGCCCGCGGTTCCAGCCCGTGCCTGGCGCGCAGGTGCCGTGGACGACGGACGCGGCGTGGCCGCGCGCCACCCGCACGGCCTGCTCGTGGGCGCCGATCGTGAACTCGTGGAACGCGATGGCGCGCTCGCGAAGGTGGTGCCCGGACTGGTCGACGACCTGGGTCTCGGCCGCGGGGACGGGGAGCGCGAGCAGCAGCGAGTCGACGGCGTAGCCGTCCTCGCCGCGGTTGGCGAGCTCGGCGCGGGCGCGCAGCAGGCCGGACGCGGCGAGGCGCAGCTCGATCGTCAGGTCGAGGTCGGCCTCGTCGTCGTGGGCCGCGATCCGCACCTCGGTCGGCGCGCCGTCGGTGCCGTCGGTGGCGAGGACCTCGACCGCGACGGGGCGGAACGCCGAGAACTGGCCGAGGCCGGCGCGCGAGCCGACGAGGCCCGGCGTCCCGAGCCACCCGTCGGCCTGGGTGGGGACGAGGGGGAGGCGGGGCGCGACGTCGGCGCACCCGGAGACGACGCCGACCCGCGCGTCCGCCCAGACGGCCAGGGCCTCCGGCGCGAGCGGGCCGAGGTCGGCGCCCCAGTACAGGACCTCCGCCGGCGACGAGGCGGGGCAGTCGATCACGACCGACGTCCCGCCGGCGCGCAGGTGGAGCTGCGCGGGAAGCGCGGCGGTCGTGAGGACGGGGTTCGCGGGGGCGAGGTCTGTCATGGCGTCTTCTTCTTGTCGGGCCACCGGATCGGGCCGCCGAAAGCGGGTAGGACAAGCCTACACACTTACCTCTACCTTGAAGCTAAATCCGTGGGGCGGGCGCGCTGCTGCCATAATCGGGGGATGCTCCTTTCCCAGTTCGACGCGTCGTCGCGCAGGATCGTCGAGGCGGTGCTGAGGCACGGGCCGTTGTCGCGGGCCGACATGGTCGAGCGTCTCGGGCTCAGCTCGGGCTCGCTCACGCGCCTGACGGGGCCGCTGCTCGCGGCGGGGATCCTCCGCGAGGGGGAGCCTCGGGCGGCGGCGATCGGACGGCCGCGCCAACCGCTCGAGGTGGTCGACGACGCCGCGCGCTTCCTCGGCGTGAAGGTCGTGTCCGGGCGGATCTACGCGACGCTCGTGGGGCTGGCCGGCGTCGTGCACGCCGCGGCCGAGGCGCCCGCAGACACGGGCTCCGCGGAGTCGACGGCCGACGCGATCGCCGCCCTCCTCGAGCGGCATTCCCCGGAGTGGGCGCCCGAGGCGGTCGGCGTCTCGCTCGCGGCCGCGGTGGATGCGGAGGGCAACGCGCGGGCGGCGGGCTTCCTCGGCTGGGAGGGCGGCAACATCGTCCGCGCCGTCGAGGCCTCCGCGGGGCTCTCCTGCGCGGCGATCAAGGACGTCGACGCCCTCACGCTGGCCGAGCACTGGTTCGGCCACGGCCGCGGCACCCGCGACTTCGTCGTCCTGACCGTCGGCGAGGGCGTGGGGTCCGGCGCCGTCGTCGACGACACCCTGCTCGGCGGCCACCTGGGCTTCGCCGCGCTGCTCGGCCGCGCCTGGCTGAGCGACGGGCGCAACGCCGGCGAGGTGCTGTCCACCGCGCCGCTGCTGGCCCGCGCCGGCGCCGCGGCGGGGCGGACGCTCGACGCGGCCGACCTCCTGGCCGACGACCCCGCCGTCGGCGCCGTCCTGGACGACGCCGCCGACGCCCTCGGCGAGCTGGTCGCGCTCGCGATGATCGCCTACGGCCCCGAGCGGGTCCTGATCGCCGGCGAGGGCGTCTCCCCGTTCGTCGCCCGCGAGGCCGCGATCCGGCGCGGCATCGTCCGCCACGCCTACGAGGGCGACCGCCTCCCCGAGCTGGCGCTCGGCGAGGACCTCGACTTCTTCGACTGGGCCCGCGGCGGCGCGGCCCTGGCCATCCGGCACGTGCTGCGCTGACGCCCCGTGAGTCGGCTACTTGATGGAGCCGCGCGTGACGCCGGAGATGACCCAGCGCTGGGCGAGGACGTAGACGATCAGCAGCGGGGCCATCGCCATCAGGTAGGAGGCGAACGACACCGTGTGGTCGATGTTGAACTGGCCCTGGAAGATCGACTGCCCGAGGACGAGCGTGCGGTCGGCGGGGTCGGTGAGCAGCACCAACGGCATGATGAAGTCGTTCCACGCCCAGACGCAGGTCAGGATGCCCACCGTCGCGTTCATCGGGGCGAGCAGCGGGAAGATGACCTTCCAGAACACGCCCCACGTCGACGCGCCGTCGACCCGCGCGGCCTCCTCCAGTTCGATGGGGATCGAACGAACGTAGGCGGTGTAGATGAAGACGTTCATCGAGATGCCGAACACCGTGTACAGGATGACAAGGCCCCACTTGTTGTCCAGGCCCAGCATCGCCGTCTGCTGCACGAGCGGCAGCATGATGATCGGGAACGGGATGAACATCGCGGAGAGGAAGTACAGGAACGCACCCTTGAAGAAGGGCTTGTGCATGTTGCGCGCGATGGCCCACGACACGATCGAGCTCGTCAGGAGGGTGAGGATCACCGTCAGGACCGTGATGATCCCCGTGTTGGCCAGCGCCCTCGGGAACTGGGCCGCGGTCCACGCGTCGGAGAAGTTCGCCAACCGCACCTCGGTGGGCCACTCGAAGCCGCTGGAGTTCAGCAGCTGCTCGGGCGTCTTCAGGGCGACGACGACCGCGAGGTAGAGCGGGACGAGGACGGTGAGGGCAGCCACGGCGATGAACGCCGTCGCCCACCAGTTGATGCGTTCGGGGCCGAGCCGACGGCGTCGCCTCGGGCCGTTGGCCGCGGCCGCGACGGCGGTGGACGGGGCCAGCTGTGCGGTGCTCATCAGGAGTCCGCCTCTCCCGTGCCCAGGCCCTTGAACTGGATCAGCGACACGATGGTGATGACGATGAAGAAGATGACGGCGTTGGCCGTCTGGTAGGCGAACTCGCCGCCGCTGAGGCCGCCGCGCTGGATGAGCATGGTGACGGACTCGGTGGCGGTGCCCGGCCCGCCGTTGGTCAGCGCGACGCTGGCGTCGTACACCTGCAGGAAGCCCTTGACGCTCAGCACCATGTTGATGGTGAAGTACGCCCAGATCATCGGGAAGGTGATGGTGCGGAACTGCTGCCAGGGCGTGGCGCCGTCGAGCGACGCCGCCTCGTACAGCTCGACGGGGATGGTCTGCAGGCCCGCCAGGTACAGGATGATCGCGAACGCGCAGGCCTGCCAGACCGAGAGGGCGACGATGGCCGTCCAGGCCCAGGTGGCGTTGGTCAGGATGTTGTCCGCGAACAGCGGGATCCCGGCGAGCAGCCGCGGGGCGGAGGTGCCGAAGAGGAACTTGAACACGTAGCCGACGATCAGCATCGCGAGCACGTAGGGGACGAAGAACACCCCGCGGAAGAAGTTCCGGGCGGCGATCTTCGCGTTCAGCGCGAGCGCGATCACGAGCGAGATCACGTTGGTGAGGATGGTCGCCGTGATCGCGAACAGGAACGAGAACCCGTAGGCGCCCAGCACGCGGTCGTCCCGGAACAGGTTGGCGTAGTTCGACAGCCCGATGAACTTCCAGTCGCCGAAGCCCGCGTAGTTCGTGAAGCTGTAGAACACGCCGGTCAGCACCGGGAAGGTGTGGAAGAAGGCGAAGAGCAGGACCATCGGCGCGACGATCCAGTAGTAGGTGCGCATGCGCACGCCGGAGCGGGGCGCGCCCGGCGCCGCCGCGGGGGATGTGGAGGTGGACATCGCTCTCGCTTCCCTTACTTGATCGTCCGAGCGGCGACCTTCGCCCACTCGTTGTCGAGCCGCACGAGGGCGGCCTGGGGGTCGTTCTCCATCAGGCCGCGGGCCACCAGCGCATCGAGCGGGATGCCCGCGGGGACCTGGTGGTCGATGAAGCCCGCGATTCGACCATCGTCGAAGAACGGCTTCACGTCCTGGAGCGCGGGTTCGTCGCTCCACTTCGCGCCGATCACCGACGGGATCATGTTCTGGGACTGGGCGAACCGCTCGATGATCTCGGGGCGGAACATGAACTCGACGAACCTCTTGGCCTCCTCCAGGTGGGGCGTGCCGCGCCCGATCATGACCGCGACGTCGACGCCGCTGACGAGAAGGCGATCGTCCGCGCTGTCAGTCATCGGGTAGGGGAAGATGCCCGCCTCGATGTCGGGGTTGGCCTGCTTGATGGGGTTCATGGCCCAGACGCCCTGCATGTACATGGCGGTCTCGCCGCGGGCGAACGCGCCGTTGCCGTCGTCGTAGGTCCGGCCGCGGAAGCCCTCCTGGGCGTAGGAGTAGAGCTTCGCCTGGCGCTCGCCGGTCTCGGCGAAGTCCTTCTGGAAGGAGGCGGCGGAGTCCGGGCCGACGGCGGCGCCGAGCTCGCGCATCTGGTCGAAGAAGCCGTCCCTCGCGGGGTAGGCGCCCATGCCGTTGAACGACGGGAGCACCGTCCAGGAGTCGGCGAGCGTGCCGTAGAACGGCGTGATCCCGGCGGCCGAGAGCTTCTCGCACACCTCGATCAGCTCGTCCCAGGTCTCGGGGACCTCGAGGCCCTGCTCGCGGAAGATCGCCTTGTTGTAGATGATCCCGTTGGCGTTGTTGACGTAGCCGAGCGCGTTGACCTCGCCGTCGTCGGCCGCGAGGTCCGCGATGATGTCCTGGACGGCGGGGTTGATCGTCTTCAGGATGGGCTCGTCGGCGAAGTCGTAGAAGACCTTCGCGCGCAGGAGCTCGCCGATCTTGCCGCCGGCGTTGAGCGTGATGACGTCCGGGGTGCGGCGCTTGACCAGCAGCGTCCGGATGGACGTGTCGGCGTCGGGCTGCTGGTTCTGGACCACCTTGATGTCCGGGTTCTCGGCCTCGAACTCCGCGATGATCTGCTCGAAGTCGGCCAGCGCCTCGCCCTTGAACTGGAAGAAGTTCAGCGTCGTCTGGCCCGGGGATGTGGACGCCGGGGAGCACGCGGTGAGCGCGACCCCCGCGAGGGTGAGCGCGGCGACCGCGCCGATCGTCGCGCGCGCGGCCGGCCGGGGGCGCCAGCGCGATCCGGTTGTCGTTCTCTTCATTCCATACGCCTCCTTGCATGTGGGGAGCCGGGGCGACGACGTGTGGCTCCTCGGCTCAGGATTTAACTCTATGACAATGAAAAGTCCGGTGTCAACGGTCGGGCGCGCGGCCGCGAGGCGCCGTCGTAGGATCGGCGGGTGAACCAGCGTCCCGTGAGCCTCTCCGACGTCGCGAAGGCGGCGGGTGTCTCGCTCGCGACCGCGTCGCGCGCGATGAACAGCGCCTACGGCGTCGCCCCCAAGACCCGGGACCGGGTGCTGGCGGCCGCCGCGCGGCTGGACTTCGTGGCCTCCCCGGACGCGCGCACCCTGGCCAGCGGGGGCTCGTCGCGGCGGGTCGCGCTGATCGTCTCGCACATCAACCGCTGGTTCTTCGGCCAGATGGTCGACGGGATCGAGCGCATCACGGCCGGCGCCGACATCGACCTGCTGCTCTACCACGTCGACGACGAGGAGCACCGGCGCGGCTTCTTCGAGCGGCTGCCCGCGCGCCGCAAGGTCGAGGCGATGGTGATCGTCGCCTTCCCCGTCGACGAGGGAGAGTCCCGCAGGCTCAACCTGATGGGCGTCGACATCATCGCGGCGGGCGGCCAGTCGGCGCACTACCCCCACGTCTGCATCGACGACTACGCGGCCTCCCGGCAGGCGGTCGACCACCTGACGTCGCGGGGGCACCGGCGGATCGCGATGCTCTCGGCGCACGAGCCCGCGGTGCCGGACTGGCCGTCGTTCCCCGGCCGGCAGCGAGGCTACTTCGACGCGCTCGCCGCCGTCGGCGTTGAGCCGGAGCCGGGGTGGACCAGGGAGGTCGACTGGGGCGAGGCCGCGGCCGCGCGAGCCACGGACGAGCTCCTGGACAGCGACGCCGCGCCGACGGCGATCTTCGCCCACTCCGACGAGCTCGCGATGGGCGCGATGGGCGCGATCCTCGCGCGCGGGCTGCGGGTCCCCGAGGACATCGCGCTGATCGGCATCGACGACCACCCGCTCGCCGCGCCGCTCGGCCTCAGCACCGTCCGCCAGCCCGTGCGTGAGCAGGGCGAGATCGTCGGCCGGATGGTGCTGCAGGCGCTGGGGATCGAGGGGGACGGGATCGACCCCCGCTCCGTCATCGTCCCGACCGAGCTGATCGCGCGCCGCAGCACCGACGTGCGGCGCTGATCCGCTCCTGACGACCAGGAAGCGCACCGAAGAAACGATTTCCGCCGCATCGTTGACCTTCGGAAGCGCTTCCGGCCCGACCGACGCGCCGTCGGCCGGTCCCGCCGCCACGCTCGGCACCGATCCCGTGAAGCTCGTCGTCTACGACGGCGCGGGCCTCAAGGCCGTGAACGAGGCGCTCACCGCCGAGTTCACCAAGCAGCACCCGAACGTCACGTTCGAGCTGCGCCTCGACCCCGACAACGTCCAGGCCGTCAACGCGCCGCGCGTCCTCTCGTCGGACACCCCGCCGGACGTGGCCCGCATCAACGCCCTGTCCGACATCGTCAAGGACAACCTGCTCGCGCCGCTGACCGACTACGCGGCCCTCTACAAGTGGGACCGCATCCCGGCGGGCCAGATGGCCCAGTACACCGTCGACGAGAACGGCGTCCGCGGCACCGGCACCCAGTACACCGTCGCCAGCGGCTTCACCATGACCGGCGTCTACTCCAACCGCGACCTCGCCGCGCAGGTCGGCATCGACGGGGTTCCCGCCACCGTCGCCGAGTACGAGGCCGCGCTGCAGAAGGCCAAGGACGCAGGCCTGATCGGCATCTCCGCGGGCAACCAGAACGGCCAGGTCGCCACCAGCTTCCAGTTCCTGCTGAACAACAACATGGGCCAGGAGGCGATCAACGGGTGGATCTTCCACGCCCCGGACGCCACCATGGACACCCCCGAGGCCGCGGCCGCGGGTGACACCGTCGCCGACTGGGCCGCGAAGGGCTACTTCGGCGACAAGGCCGGCTTCGGCACCCCGCCGGTCGGCGACTCGGGCAAGGCGCTCGCCATGTCCGACCCGCTGTCCAACTTCGGCATCCCGGCGAAGTCGAAGAACAAGGACGCCGCGGCGGCCTTCCTCGAGTTCCTGCTGAGCGACGAGGCCCGCCAGATCGTCGTCGACCACGGCTTCGCGCCGTCGGGCCCCGGCGAGGCGCTCACGGGCGCCGACGAGCTGAACAACTCCGTCCAGGCGGCGTTCGCCAAGCTCGTCGCCGACAACGGCCAGGTCCAGTTCATCCAGAACGCCAGCAACGGCGCGACCGCCGAGTGGAACGCGCAGCTCCAGCTGCTCGTGTCCGGCAACGCGACCGGCGCGTCCATGGTCAAGGCGGTCCAGGCGAAGTACGAGGACGAGGTCCGCTGACATGACCTCGGCAGTCACGGCGGGGGGCGCGTTGGGCGCCCCCCGCGCGGGGCTCGCGAAACCGCGGAAGGCGAGGCGCAGCTCGCTTGTCGGCTGGCTGTTCCTCGCCCCCGCCTTCGCGTTCTACGCGGTCTTCGTGCTCTACCCGCTGGCGATGGCCATCCAGTACTCGTTCTACGACTGGAACGGCATCTCGGTGGCGACCCCGGTCGGGTTCGACAACTACGTGCGCGTCTTCACCGACCCGAAGCTGCTCACGTCCGTCGGCAACTCGTTCTTCCTGATCATCTTCTTCACGCTGCTTCCGCTGGCCGCGGCGCTGCTCATCGCGGCCCTGCTCCGCGAGCTGAGGTCGAAGTTCCTGGGGACGGCGTCGCGCACGCTGCTTTTCCTGCCGCAGATCATCCCGGGCGCCGCCGCCGCGCTGGCGTGGACCTGGATGTTCTCCCAGGACGGCGTCGTCAACCAGGCGCTCCGGGCGGTCGGGCTCGGCGGGCTGGCCCGCGCGTGGCTCGGCGACTTCCAGCTGGCCCTTCCGTCGGTCGGCGTGATCGGCATGTGGATCAACCTCGGCTTCTGCGTCGTCCTGCTGCTCTCCGGCATCGGCAAGATCGACGGGTCGATCTACGAGGCGGCGCGCATCGACGGGTCGGGCTTCTGGAGCACCTTGAGGGCGGTGACGCTGCCCGGGCTCCGGCAGGAGATCGGCGTCTGCGTCACCATGACGGTGATCTCGGCGCTGGCCAGCTTCGACGTCGTCTTCATGTCGACCCAGGGCGGCCCCGGCTACTCGACGATGGTGCCCGGCGTCTTCGGCTACCAGCTCGGCTTCACCGAGTCCCGCGTCGGCCTCGCGGCCGCGCTGGCGATGATGCTCACGGTCCTCGTGCTGGTGGTCATCATCCCGCTGCAGCGGATCTTCGCGAGGGAGGACTGATGAGGGTAAACCGCTCCGAACGGTTCGGGGGCGGCGTCATGCTCGCCGCCGCCGTGCTCTTCTCGATCCTGCCGCTGCTCAGCATGGCGTCCGCCGCGCTGCAGCCCCAGGGCACGATCCCCGTCGGCATCCAGTGGCCGTCCGACCCGCAGTGGCACAACTTCATCGACGCCTGGAACGTGGCCTCGATCACGCCGCTGCTGATCAGCTCGGCGATCCTCGTGCTGCTCGTCGTGCCCCTCGCCGCCTTCCTCGCCACTCTCGCCGGGTACGCGCTGGGCGGGCTCAAGGTGCGCGGCGCGACCGTGCTGCTGCTCGTCCTGATGCTGGGCCTCACCCTCCCGAAGGAGGCGACCATCATCCCGCTGTACTACCAGATGCGCGCGTGGGGGATGCTGAACTCCCGGGTCGGGCTGGCGATGGTCCTCGTCGGCACCTTCATGCCGTTCGCGGTCTACTGGATGCGGGCGCACTTCATGTCGGTGCCGGGCGAGCTCACCGAGGCCGCCCAGATCGACGGCGCCAACTCGTGGCGGAACTTCGTCCACATCCAGCTGCCGCTGGCCCTCCCGGCGATCTCCTCGATGTGCATCCTGCTGTTCCTCTGGACGTGGAACACCTTCCTGCAGGCGTTGGTGCTGATCGATGACCCGACGAAGAGGACGATGGCGGGTGCGCTGCAGAACTTTGTCGGGCAGTATTCGACCGACGTTGTTCTGCTCAACGCGGGCGCGCTGCTCATCATGGCGCCCACGATCTTGGTGTTCCTGCTCCTCTTTCGCGCACAGAATGTGCCTTTGACTAGGCAAAATGCAGCGAAGCGGCGAGAGGTTGAAAAACCTCTCGCCGTTTCTTGTGTCCCGGCAGTGCCGACTGCTTACAAGGGGGGAATGCGTCGCCGCCCGCCCTACGCTCCCCGTTGGGAGCGGGTCATCCCCCACGCGTGGGGCAAGTTCCCGATGGATTTCCCACGGGAGTGCCGGTCCCTGACTCAGGTGTTTGCCGGTCAGACGGTCGATGCCGACGACCAGGGGCACGGCGTCCTCGGTGCCGAGCACCCAGTGCCGCAGGCCCTGGCATGACGAGGTGCTGGCCCACCGGCCCGGGAATGCATCGGCATGGCTCGGCGATGCGGTCCCCGTAGCGCGACAAGCGCCCCCCCCGGCGAAGAGATTGACGGCCGCGCAGGCCACGAAGCCCGGGACGGCGCCCACATCGGACATCTCTCATCCCGCGTTCCACCACGACCCAAGTTTGGCGTACTCCCACGCGACGGCCGCCCTCGGCGGGGTGGCCTCGGCCCCGCAGCTCGGAACGAAACGGTGACCAGAAGGCGTCGATCATCATCTGGCGAGTCGGCCACTAGT
>DAONOU010000028.1:0-16836 GCA_035409265.1 Arachnia sp.
TGTCGCGGTCCGCGATCGACACGAAGATCGTGCCGCCCGTCGGCAGCGCGCCACCCGCCGCCGCCTCGGCCTTCGCGTAGGCGGTGCCGAAGTTGTCGCTGAGGCCCATGACCTCGCCGGTGGAGCGCATCTCGGGGCCGAGCAGCGTGTCGACGAAGGCGCCCGCCGTGGTGCGGAACCGGTTGAACGGCATCACGGCCTCCTTGACGGCCACCGGCGCGCCCGGGATCGGCGTCGAGCCGTCGCCCTCGGCGCGGAGCGCGCCCTCCTCGCGAAGCTGCGCGATGGACTTTCCGAGCATCAGCAGCGCCGCCGCCTTGGCCAGCGACGTGTTGGTGGCCTTCGAGACGAAGGGCACGGTGCGCGAGGCGCGCGGGTTGGCCTCCAGCACGTAGAGCGTGTCGGCGTGCAGCGCGAACTGGATGTTCAGCAGGCCCCGCACACCCACCCCGTCGGCGATCTCCCGCGTGTAGTGGCGGATCTGCTCGATGACCGCATCGCCGAGCGTGATGGGGGGCAGCGAGCAGGCGGAGTCGCCGGAGTGGATGCCCGCCTCCTCGATGTGCTCCATGACCCCGCCGATGTACAGGTCGGTGCCGTCGTAGAGGGCGTCGACGTCGATCTCCACGGCGTCGTCCAGGAAGCGGTCGACGAGGACGGGCTGGTCCTCGCTCACCTCGGTCGCCTTCGCGATGTAGGTCTCGAGCGCCTCGTCGTTGTAGACGATCTGCATGCCGCGGCCGCCCAGCACGTAGCTGGGGCGCACCAGCACCGGGTAGCCGATCTCGCGGGCGATGGCCTTGGCCTCGTCGGCCGTGGTGGCCATGCCGTGCTTCGGGGCCGGCAGGCCGGCGCGGGCGAGCACGCGGCCGAACGCGCCGCGCTCCTCGGCAAGGTTGATCGCCTCCGGCGAGGTGCCGACGATGGGCACGCCCGCGTCCTTCAGCGTCTGAGCCAGCTTGAGCGGGGTCTGGCCGCCGAGCTGGCAGATGACGCCCGCCACGGGGCCGGCCTTGCACTCGGCGTGGTAGATCTCCAACACGTCCTCGGCCGTCAACGGCTCGAAGTACAGGCGATCCGAGGTGTCGTAGTCGGTCGAGACCGTCTCCGGGTTGCAGTTGACCATGATGGTCTCGTAGCCGGCCTCGCGCAGCGCGAGCGTGGCGTGCACGCAGGAGTAGTCGAACTCGATGCCTTGGCCGATCCGGTTCGGGCCGGAGCCCAGGATGATGACGGCCTCCTTGGTGCGGGTGGGCACCTCGGACTCCTCGTCGTAGGACGAGTACAGGTAGGGCGTCGAGGCGGCGAACTCGCCGGCGCAGGTGTCCACCGACTTGTAGACGGGGCGGATGCCGAGCGCCCAGCGGACGCCGCGCACGACGTCGGTGCTGAGACTGCGCAGCTCGGCGACCTGCGCGTCTGACAGGCCGTGGCGCTTCGCCTCGCGCAGCAGCTCGGGGGTGAGGTCGTCGGCCTCGCGGACCGCGCGGGCGACGTCGAGGATCAGCACCATCTGGTCGAGGAACCACGGGTCGATCTTGGTGGCCTCGAAGACCTGCTCGACCGTGGCGCCGGCGACCAGCGCCTTCATGACCAGCTGGATCCGGCCGTCGAACGGCCGCTTGATGGTCTCCAGCAGCTCCTCGACGGACTCGGTGGGCGGCAGGAAGCTGAGCGGCGCCTTCGGATCCTCCAGGGACCGCAGCGCCTTGCCGAGGGCCTCGGTGAAGTTGCGGCCGATGCCCATGGCCTCGCCGACCGACTTCATGTGCGTGGTGAGGTACGGGTCGGCGGCCGGGAACTTCTCGAACGCGAACCGCGGCACCTTGACGATGACGTAGTCGAGGCTGGGCTCGAAGCTGGCCGGGGTGACCTGCGTGATGTCGTTAGGGATCTCGTCGAGGGTGTAACCGACGGCGACCTTGGCGGCGATCTTCGCGATCGGAAATCCGGTGGCCTTCGACGCGAGCGCCGAGGAGCGCGACACGCGCGGGTTCATCTCGATGACGATCATGCGGCCGTCGACCGGGTCGACGGCGAACTGGATGTTGCAGCCGCCGGTGTCGACGCCGACGGCGCGGATGATCCCGATGCCGACGTCGCGCATGCGCTGGTATTCGCGGTCCGTGAGCGTCATGGCCGGGGCGACGGTGATGGAGTCGCCGGTGTGCACGCCCATCGGGTCGAAGTTCTCGATGGAGCAGATGATCACGACGTTGTCGGCCTTGTCGCGCATCACCTCCAGCTCGTACTCCTTCCAGCCGAGGATGGACTCCTCGATCAGGACCTCGGTGACGGGACTGGCGGAGAGGCCGGCGCCCGCGATGTTGCGCAGCTCCGCCTCGTCGTGCGCGAAGCCGGAGCCGACGCCGCCCATGGTGAACGACGGGCGCACGACCACCGGATAGCCGAGCGCGTCCGCGGCGGCCAGGACCTCGTCCATGGTGTGGCAGATCGCGGAACGGGCGACCTCGGGGGCCCCGCCGGGGATGTCGGTCATGGACTCGACGATGCGCTTGAACTGCTCGCGGTCCTCGCCGCGCTGGATGGCGTCGATGGAGGCGCCGATCAGCTCGACGCCGTACTTGGCCAGCACGCCGTTCTCGTGCAGCGAGACGGCCGTGTTCAGCGCGGTCTGGCCGCCGAGGGTGGCCAGGACGGCGTCGGGGCGCTCCTTGGCGATGACGCGCTCGACGAACTCCGGCGTGATGGGCTCGACGTAGGTGGCGTCGGCGAAGTCGGGGTCGGTCATGATCGTGGCCGGGTTGGAGTTCACGAGGACGACCCGGAACCCCTCCTGGCGCAGCACGCGGCAGGCCTGGGTGCCGGAGTAGTCGAACTCGCAGGCCTGGCCGATGACGATCGGGCCGGACCCGATGACGAGGATCGAGGAGATGTCCGTGCGGCGGGGCATCAGGCGTCCTTTCCGGCCGACATGATGTCGACGAAGCGGTCGAAGAGGTAGTTGGCGTCGTGCGGGCCGGCTGCGGCCTCCGGGTGGTATTGCACGGAGAAGCCGACGAGGCGACCGTCGCGGCGGAGCTCGAGTCCCTCCACCACGTCGTCGTTCAGGCACACGTGCGAGACGGTGACCTGGCCGTAGGGGCTCTCGCTGACGCGGTCGGTGGGCACGTCGACGGCGAAGCCGTGGTTGTGCGCGGTGACCTCCACCTTGCGGGTGGTGCGGTCGACGACCGGCTGGTTGATGCCGCGGTGGCCGAACTTCAGCTTGTAGGTGCCGAAGCCGAGCGCGCGGCCGAACAGCTGGTTGCCAAAGCAGATGCCGAAGTAGGGCAGGCCCGCGTCCAGGGCGTCCCTGAGCAGCGCGACCGGGCCGTCGGCCGTCGCCGGGTCGCCGGGGCCGTTGGAGAAGAACACGCCGTCGGGGTTCAGGGCGCGAATCTCGTCGATCGTCGACGTCGCGGGCAACACGTGCACCTCGATGCCGCGGGCGGCGAGGTGGGCGGGCGTCATGGACTTGATGCCGAGGTCGACGGCGGCCACGGTGAACCGCCGCTCCCCCTCCGCGGGAACCACGTAGGGCTCGGCGGTGGTGACGTCGGCGGTCAGGTCGGCTCCGGCCATGGGGGCGACGGCGCGGACGCGCTCGAGCAGGGCGTCGGGGTTGGTCTCGACGGTGGAGATGCCGACGCGCAGCGCGCCGCCCTCACGGACGTGCCGGGTGATGGCGCGGGTGTCGACGCCGCTGATGCCGACGACGCCCTGGTTACGCAGCTCGTCGTCCAGCGAGCGGTTCGCGCGCCAGTTCGACGGGCGCGGTGCGGGGTCGCGGACGATGTAGCCGGCCACCCAGATCTTCTGCGACTCGTCGTCCTCGTCGTTCCAACCGGTGTTGCCGATGTGCGGCGCGGTGGAGAGCACCACCTGACGGTGGTAGCTGGGATCGGTGAGGGTCTCCTGGTAGCCCGACATGCTCGTCGAGAAGACCAGCTCGCCGAAGGTCTCGCCCTCGGCGCCGAAGGAGCGGCCACGGAAAACGCGCCCATCCTCCAAAACCAACAATGCAGGAAGGGAACTCACGCGCTTCTCCTCGTTACCTAGTTCGTATCAGGCTTGGCGGCCAACGCCTTGGACAGCAGTCCGTTCAGGAACGTTGGCGAATCATCGGTGGAAAGGTCCGACGCCAGCCGGACCGCCTCGGCGATCACGGCCACCGGCGGGGTGTCGGTGTAGTACAGCTCGAAGACGGCCACCCGGGCGATGTTCCGGTCGACCGCCGGCATCCGCTCGAGGCGCCAGCCGTCCGCGGCGGAGTCCTCGATGCGGGCGTCGATGTCGTGCTGGTGCTCGGCGACGCCGTGCACGATGCGCGTGGTCAGCTCGCGGACGACGCCGCCGCGCAGCGACCGCTGCTCGGCGAAGGTCTCGCTGATGGACGCGTCGCGCTGCTCGGCCATGAAGAGGATGTCGAGCGCGGCCTTGCGGGCCTTCGTCTGCGCGCCGTAGTGGGCGGTGGTGCCTGCCATCTAGTTGGAGACGCGCCCGAGGTAGGAGCCGTCGCGGGTGTCGACCTTGACCTTCTCGCCGTTGGTGATGAACAGCGGGACCTGGATCACCTTGCCGGTCTCGAGGGTCGCGGGCTTGGTGCCGCCGGTGGAGCGGTCGCCCTGCAGGCCGGGCTCGGTGTAGGTGATCGTGAGCTCGACAGAGGCCGGGAGCTCGATGAACAGCGGGTTGCCCTCGTGCGTCGCGACGATCGCCGTCTGGTTCTCCAGCATGAAGTCCTTGGCGTCGCCCACCGTCTCGGCGGAGATGTACAGCTGGTCGTACGTGGTGTTGTCCATGAACACGTAGTCCTCGCCGTCGAGGTACAGGTACTGCATCTCGCGGCGGTCGACGGTCGCGGTGTCGACCTTGGTGTCCGAGTTGAACGTGCGGTCGATGATCTTGCCGCTCAGCACGTGCTTGAGCTTGGAGCGCACGACGGTGTTGCCCTTGCCCGGCTTGTGGTGCTGGAACCAGAGGACCTGCCACAGCTGGCCGTCGAGATCGAGAACCATTCCGTTCTTCAGGTCATTGGTCGACGCCATGGGTACTCCTCGTCTTCGCGTGCATCAAGGGCCGTCGGGCCCGACAGGCGATTCTAGCGACTTGCCGCCCATGGTCCTAACGGCGGCCAAACGCCGCCGCGGTGGTGCCAGCACCACCGCGAACACACGGGCGTGGACCCCTGCGCGCGCGCCCGAAACCCGGCAAGCTGGAACCCATGGAGCGATCTCGACACCGCAGCTCGTCAGGCGGAATCAGCCGACGCCTCGTCAAGGACCTCGGCTCGATGGGCGACGCCGCGCGCCTCGGCTGGTACGCCGTCGTCGAGGCGCTGACGCTCCTGCGCTGGCTCGTTGCGACCGTGCTGTCGATCCTCGGCGTCGCGCGGGTCGACGGCGTGTTCGCGGCCTTGCGCGGAAACGCGGATCGGCAGCGCGACTGGGCGTCGGATCGGCTCGGGCGCAGGCTCGTCGCCGAGTACGAGCCGACGCGCCCGCCGTCGAGGTCCAAGGGCCTCGCGCCCCTGGGCGCGCAACTCCAGGACCGAGCGAAGGCCCGCGACCTGGACTGGCACTTGGTGAACCCGGTCGCGACCGCCGTCGGGCTGGTGCCCCCGGCACTCCTGGCCTGGTTCGGCCTGACGATGGCCGTCGCGCCCATTCCGCTCATCTTCTACAACTTCTACAACGGGTTCGACTCCTACTGGCACGTGGATTACTGGGGCGGGGTCTACTACGTCGACTCGGGCAACGCCTTCCTCTTCAGCGTCCTCGGCCTCGCTCAGCTGGGGCTGGCGCCGATCGTCGCGCGGCTGATTCAGCGCCTCCACGCGCGGTGGGTGAGCTACATGCTGGCCACCAGCTCGACAGCATCGCTCGAGGAGCGGGTCGCGTCGCTGACCGAGACCCGACGCACGGCGCTGGAGCTGCAGGAGGCGGAGATCCGACGGATCGAGCGTGACCTGCACGACGGCGCCCAGGCCCGGCTGGTGACCATGGGCATGACCCTGACGCAGGCCCAGCGGCTGCTGGAGCACGACCCCGACGGCGCCCGCGCGATGCTGGCCGCGGCGAAGGAGGACTCGTCGGCGGCGCTCAGCGAGCTCCGGTCGCTGGTGCGGGGCATCCGGCCGCCGGTGCTCGCGGACCGCGGCCTGGTCGAGGCGGTGCGCTCGCTCGCAGCGGCCAGCCCCATCGAGACGCGGATCGTGTCCTCGCTGGAGGGTCGGCTGATGCCTACCGTCGAGACCCCCGGCGGCGGCCTGGCGGGCCTCCGCCAACGCCTGGCCCCGTTCGACGGCGAGCTCGAGTTCGTCAGCCCCGTCGGCGGCCCGACGGTCGCCACCGTCCGCGTGCCCAGACCCCTCGACTAGTCACCAAAGGAACCGCAATGACCACGCCTGTCTTCAGCGCGCCCGAAAACGGGTCACGGCGGTGAGGCGCTGGGCAGCCAGCTGCGTCGCACTCGCCCTGTTCGTCCTTGCTGTCATCACCGCGTGGCTTGCGCTGCGGTCATCGTGGCTGCAAACGTTCGATATCTGCCTCTAGTCGCGAGAACGTGAACGTCAGAGTCACCTATGTGACTCTGACGTTCACGCTAAGCCCGAACCCAGACCAAAGTGATCGGTTGCAGCCACAATGATGTTTGGCGGAGGGCAGCCGGGATCTGAAACAAGAAGGACGCACCGAGCAATGACTGGTCCATGCGGTCCTGACTCAGTGGGAGTTCAGCGTAAGCACATGACGCCGCGCGCTGGGCGTCAGCGATCTTTCGATCTTCGCGTCCAACGTAGCCAGCACTCCGCCGTAGTGGGCAGCGAGGTTGACGAGGTGGTAGTCGACGATCTGCTTGTGTCCGAGCAGGCCACGCAGGTCGATCACCGGTGACGACAACGAAACGTGGTCGGACCAGAACTGGTGCGCCGCACGTCCCCGAAGCCGATGCAATGCCAGGAGGGCGTCGTCACGCGAAACGGCAGGCATCGGTAGGGGTGCCATCAGGATGCGGAGCATGCCGGTCTCGGTGATGGGGGTGGTGGCGAAGTGGCTCGCCTGGTGCAGCCAGGACCGCGCCAGTTGGTGGAACGGGCTGGTATCCAAGTGCGCCGCGACGAGGATGTTGACGTCGGGGAGGTAGACCGGATCAGCCACCGACCGCCTCCTGGTACCTCGCGACATCGTCGTTCGCGAGCAGGTCGTTCACGTCGTCGATCGTGATGGCCCGCACCCCGTGAAACACCATCAGCTCGGGCTCCCTGGCCAGGGCATCGGCGCGTTCGACCAAGCGCGCCACGGTGGCCGAGCGCGGCTCTCCAGGAACCGCGTTGCGCTCGATGATGGCGGCCAACCGCGGCGTCTCGGTGAGGTGAATGCGTCGTCGCGTACTCGTGCTCATGGCATCCATTCTAGCCCTAGTGGATGCCAATCAGAACCCATTGCTGCGTGCGCGGGTACCGGTGCTTAGGACGCGGCTCAACGAGCGCAGGGCTCAGCTGGCGGGCGGGGCGCCGCGGAGGAAGGCGAGGACCGCGAGGACGCGGCGCGCCGAGGTGGGCTCCTCGGCGAGGCCGAGCTTCGCGAAGATCGCGTTGATGTGCTTCTGCACCGCCTTCTCGGTGATCACCAGGCGCTCGGCGATGGAGGTGTTCGCGTCGCCCTGCGCCATGCGCGACAGGACCTCCGTCTCGCGCGGGGTCAGCGCCGACAGCCGGCCGCGCGCGGCTTGGCGCTGCATCAGCGTCACGATCACTTCGGGGTCGACGACGGTGCCGCCGGCGGCGACCGTCCGGAGGGACTCGACGAAGCTCACGTCGTCGAACACCCGGTCCTTGAGCAGGTAGCCGATCGCTCCCGCGCCGTCGCCCAGCAGCTCGTCGAGGTAGACGTGTTCGACGTACTGGCTCAGCAGCACGACGGGGAAGCCGCGGCGCCGCCGCCGGAGCTCCAGTGCGGCCCGTATCCCCTCGTCGGTGTTCGTCGGCGGCATCCGGATGTCGAGCAGCGCCAGGTCCATCGGCGCGCGAGCCGCGCCGACGAGACCGGTGGGCGGCAGGGACCCGCCCACCGCGGCGAGGAACTCGTCGGCCGTCGCCACGCTGCCGACCACCTCCACTCCCTGGGAGATCAGCAGGCGCTCGAGCCCTTGGCGGAGCAGATACTGATCCTCTGCCAGGAACACCCGCATGTCAGCGGGCCGGGAGGACGGGGTCGGAGGGGGCGGGCTCGCGCAGGATCTCGACGACGGCGTCGCGGGTGATCTCAGCGTAGTTCCTGCCGTCCGGGCCGAACGAGCGGCGACCGAAGTACGCCTTGGCGCCGTCGTGCTGCATGGGGCCGATCACCCGCTTGGTGACCCTCCCCTCGCGCTTGGCCCTGCCCCACGTCGACAGCGGGGCAGTGGGCCAGCGGCCGGGGAAGACGACGTCGCCCAGGTGCTGCATCCGGTCCTTGCTGCCGCTGAGGTGCCACACGTGGCCCATGCGGTCGAGGCCCGGATCGTCGCCGAAGATGCCGCCGATGGAGATCAGCGACACCGGCACGCCGATCCCGCGCAGGAACCACCCGGCGCCGAGCGCCATCTGCGCGCCGCCGGAGAAGCCCGCGAGGTAGACGGGGTCGCCGCTGCCCGGCACGTAGCCGTGGCGCTGCAGCGAGTGCCAGATCTCCTGCGCAAGCCCGATGCTCTGCGTCGGACCGTAGCGCGGGTCCGAGGACACCAGCACCTGCGTGATGTTGCGGAAGTTGATCAGGAAGTGCAGCGGGTTAGAGTACATCCGCCGACGCACGCGGTCGAGGAAGCCCCACAACCACACCGTCGCGCGCTGGAGCAGGCCGCTGTTGTCGACGGAGTACGGGAACACGTCGGCGACGACGGTGACGTCAGGCACCTCCGCGGCGACCGACTCCAGCCAGGCAAGCTCGCGGCCCGACAGCTCGTCGCCCCCGAGCACCCCGACCCCGGAGAGGTAGACGAGGAAGCGGTGCGAGTCTGTGTCCGCGCAGGACTCCTCCGGCAGCAGCTCGAACGTGTCGCGGACCTCGCGCTCGCCGCGGTCGGCCCACCAGCGCAGCGACTCGAGCGGCGAGAGGAGCACGAACACCAGCGCCGCGATGGCGAGCGTGCCGAGGATCCAGGCGATCATCGGTGGCCCTCCGTCCGCTGGACCACGGGAACGATGGGCGCACCGGAGAGGATGTCCTGCGCAGTCACCATGGTGGGCCGCCCGGTGGCGAGCGTCCAGATCCGCGAGCCCACCCAGTTCAACGGGCGGTGCATGAGCCGCGCAAGAAGCTGCATGGCGACCCACCCGGCCAGCGTGAAGCCGAGGGCCCACCAGAACTTGAGCTGGAACGCGTGCGCCACGCCGACCACGACGATGAGGTAGCTCCACGCCTGCCACACCCGGCCGAGCATCAGCCCGAAGTGCGGGATGGCGGTCAGGAAGTTGAGCGCGAGCGGCGCCGTCGAGAACAGCCCGACGATCAGCAGCGGCAGCAGCGGCAGCGGCTCGCGCAGGACCACCGACGCGACGACCCAGGTCACGGCCACCTCGACGACCTGCAGCACCGCCATGACGACCGCGCTCAGCACCAGCGCGCTGAGGAGACGCAGGCCGCCGATGTGGTTGAGCTTCAGGATGGCGACGTGCCCGAGCATGGTCGAGGCGGCGGCCACGAGCGCGATGACCAGCGCGGGCACCAGCAGCGCGCCGGGGTCCGTGTACACGCTCGCGAACAGGGCGGGGTCGAGCCCGAGCACCCGCTTCAGCACCAGCCAGACCTCAGCCATGAGCACACCCTAATCCCGCCGCCACGCTCAGCGCGTGAGCTCGGCGTAGGCGGACGCGAGGACGTCCTCGGGAGCGTCGTCGAGGATCCGCGGCGCGCCCTGCCCCGTCAGCCCGACGAGGCGGAGCGTGGTGCCGCGCGCCTTCTTGTCGAGGCTCATGATCGGGCGGAGATCCGCGAACGGGGCGTCGTAGGCCAGCGGCAGGCCGAGGCCGCCGAGCAGCTCGTCGTGCAGGGCGACGAACGAGCGGTCGAGGCCGAGCAGGTCGCGCGAGACCCGCGCGATCCAGGCCATGCCCACCGAGATCGCCTGCCCGTGCCGCCAGGTGTAGCCGGCGTGGCGCTCGATCGCGTGGCCGAGCGTGTGCCCGTAGTTCAGCGCCTCGCGGCCGACGGCCGATCCCTTCGACGTCGACTCGGTGAAGTCCGCCGCGACCACCCGCGCCTTGACGGCGACCGCGCGGGTCACCAGTTCGGCGAACCGCGCGCTGGCCACGTCCTGGCACTCGGCCAGGTCATCAACGGCGAGGTCGAGGATGGCCCGATCGGCGATGAAGCCGCACTTGACCACCTCGGCGAGCCCGCTCGCCACCTCCTCAGGCGCGAGCGAGCCGAGCAGCGACAAGTCGCACAGCACCGCCTTCGGCTCGTAGAAGGCGCCGACGAGGTTCTTGCCCGCGGGCAGGTTGATGCCGGTCTTGCCGCCGACGGCCGCGTCGACCATGGCGAGCACCGACGTCGGCACGCTCACGTAGTCGACGCCGCGCAACCAGCTGGCGGCGACGAAGCCCGCGAGGTCGGTGGTGGTGCCGCCGCCGACGCCGACGATCAGGTCGTTGCGGGTGAACCCGGCAGCGGCCAGCGCGTCCCAGCAGCCGCCGAGCACCTGGGGGGTCTTCGCGGCCTCGGCGTCGGGCACGGAGATCAGGGTGACGGGACGATCGACCAGCGCCGCGACGGTGCGCGCGAGGCCGGGCAGCCCGACGGGGTGGACGATCGCGACGCGCGAGGCGTCGGATACCAGGCCCGGAAGTCGGTCGAGAGCACCCCTCGCAATGTGCACGTCGTAGGGGCCGAGCTGGGAATCGACGGTGACGGTCACAGCACCGCCCCGCGCTCGGCGGCCAGCTGGTCGGCCACCTCGGACGACCCGCGGCCGTCCGTCTCGACGACCTGGGTGGAGACGGCCTCGTAGACCGGGGTGCGCTCGCGCAGCAGCTCGATCAGGCGGGCGCGCATGTTGCCCATTAGCAGCGGGCGCGCGGTGTTGAGGCCGACGCGGCGGCTGGCCTGGCCGATGGAGACCTTCAGCCAGATCACGTCGTGGCCGACGAGCGCCTCGCGGATGGCCGGGTTCATGACGGCGCCGCCGCCGAGCGCGACGACGCCGCCCGCGCCGACGAGGTCGATCGTCGCCCGCTCCTCCAGCTGCCGGAAGTGCGCCTCGCCCTCGTCGGCGAAGATCTCTGCGATGAGCTTGCCCGCCTCCCGCTCGATCGCCGCGTCGACGTCGACAAAGCCCACCCCGAGCCTGCGCGCCAGGCGCTTCCCGACGGTCGACTTGCCGGCCCCCGGCGCGCCGACGAGGACGACGCTCATCGCCCGACCGCCAAGCCGCGGGCCGCGACGTCGGCGAGGTAGGCCTCGGCGTTGCGGCGGGTCTCCCCCACCGAGTCTCCGCCGAACTTCTCGAGCGCCGCCTCGGCGAGCACCAGCGCGACCATGGCCTCGGCGACCACGCCCGCGGCGGGGACGGCGCAGACGTCGGAGCGCTGGTGGTGCGCGGCCGCGGCCTCTCCGGTTGCGGTGTCGATGGTGCGGAGCGCGCGGGGAACGGTGGCGATGGGCTTCATCGCGGCGCGGACGCGCAGCACCTCGCCGGTGGACATGCCGCCCTCGGTGCCGCCGGAGCGGTGCGAGGCTCGGACCACGCCGGCCTCGCCCGGCAGGATCTCGTCGTGGGCGAGCGAGCCTCGGGTGCGGGCCAGCTCGAAGCCGTCGCCCACCTCGACGCCCTTGATCGCCTGGATGCCCATGAGCGCGCCGGCCAGCCGCGCGTCGAGGCGGCGGTCGCCCTGGATGTGCGAGCCGAGGCCCGGGGGCAGCCCCCAGACGACGACCTCGACGACGCCGCCCAGCGTGTCGCCGTCGCGGTGACAGGCGTCGACCTCGGCCTGCATGGCCGCCGACGCCTCGGCGTCGAAGCAGCGGACGGGGTCCTCATCGATGGCGGGGAGGTCCTCGATGGTGGGCAGCTCGGCGCGCGTGGCACGCACCGGCCCCAGCTCGACGACGTGGCTGAGCAAGGTGACGCCGAGCGCCTGCCTCAGGAAGGTCTGCGCGACGGTGCCCAGCGCGACGCGCGCGGCCGTCTCGCGGGCGGAGGCGCGCTCGAGGATGGGGCGGGCCTCGTCGAAGTCGTACTTCTGCATGCCGGCCAGGTCCGCGTGGCCGGGCCGGGGGCGCGTCAGCGGCGCGTTGCGCGCCTGCCGGGCCAGCTCGTCGGCGTCGACCTCGCCCGGCGCCATCACCTGCTGCCACTTGGGCCACTCGGTGTTGCCGACCTGGACCGCGATGGGCGAGCCCAGCGTCTCGCCGTGGCGGAATCCCGCGAGCAGCGCCACCTCGTCGGCCTCGAACTTCATCCGCGCGCCGCGCCCGACGCCCAGCCGGCGGCGGCGCAGGTTCTCCGCGATCTCCGGCACCCCGACCCTCACGTGGGCGGGGATGCCCTCCATGGTCGCGATCAGGGCTTGGCCGTGCGATTCGCCGGCGGTGAGGTAGCGGAGCATGGGCGACATTGTGTCAGAGAGCCGCCCTCCGGCTCATCTCGCGACCGGCTGCCGAGCGGGCCAGCTCGAAGGTGATCGGGCGCCCGGTGAGCAGGAGGAACTGGTCGACGGCCTGGCCGGCGAGCAGGTCGAGGCCGTTCAGGCCGATGCGGCCCTCCCGCTGCGCGGCGGCGCCGAGCGGCGTGGGCCACGGGTCGTAGACGACGTCGAACACGGCCCCCGCGCGGGCGGCCAGGAGATCGGCGTGGGGCTCGGTCGCGGCCACGGGGATGGTGTTGGCGACCAGATCCACGGCCCCGGGGTCGGTGCCGAGCAGGACCGCGTCCGCCGCCATGCCGAGCGTGCGCGCCAGGCCGACGACGCCCGCCGCGCGCTCCGGCGCGCGGGCCAGTAGCACGACCTCGCGCGCGCCCAGCCCGGCAAGCGCCAGGACGATGGACCTCGCCGTCGCCCCGTTGCCGACGATCGCCGCCCGAAGCGGCGCCTCCAGCCCGTGGGCGCGCCACGCGCGGACGAAGCCGGGCACGTCGGTGTTGTGCACCGTCGGGTTGTCGCCGAAGACGATGGTGTTGCCGACGCCCAACAGGCGCGTCGGCTCGTCCGGCTCGCCGAAGGAGACGACGGCCTCCTTGTGCGGGGCGGTGACGCTCAGCCCCACCCACTCGGGATCGTGGAGCCGCGCCCGCACGAACCCGCCGAACTCCTCCGTCGCGACCGTGTAGGCCTGGTAGTCCCAGTCGAGGCCGACCGCGGCGTAGCCCGCGCGATGGATGGCGGGCGAGAGCGAGTGCCCCGCCGGGTCGCCGACGACGCCCGAGCGCCTCAGCACAGGCCGCGGTCCGAGTTGTCGGCGCACCACTGCTGGAAGACCCTGCGGTTCGCCTCGTGCTCCTCGTTGGTGGCCGCGAACAGGGTCTCGCCCGTGTCCAGGTTCACCGTCACGAAGAAGATCGCGTCGGTGTCGGCGGGGTTCAGCGCGGCCTCGAGCGCCGTCTCCCCCGGGTTGCTGATCGGCCCGGGCGGAAGCCCCTTGTGCCGGTAGGTGTTGTACGGCGACTCGCTCTTGCGGTCCTCCGCCGTCGTGGTGACCTTGCCGGACTTGCCGACGGCGAAGTGGACCGTCGAGTCCATCTCCAGCTTCATGCCCTTCTCCAGCCGGTTGTAGATCACGGCCGCGACCTTCGGCTGATCCGCGGCGTTCGGAACCTCTGCCGCGATGATCGAGGCGATCTTCACGACGTCGGCGGGCTTGACCTTGAGCTCGGCGGCCCTGCCCTCCAACGAGATCTTCTCGGCGACCTTCTTGAACTGCTTGACCTGGCTCTTCAGCAGCGCCGACGCCGACGGGGGCTCCGCGACCACGTAGGTCGACGGGAAGAGGTAGCCCTCGAGCTTGTCCTTCGCGTACTTCGGCAGGCCCAGCTTCTCGGGCTTCTTGGCCGCCTTCTTCATGTCGGCGGCCGTCAGCGCGACGAGCTTCGCCCCGGTCTCCTTGTTCTTGGCCGTCTCGACGATCTCGAACTGCTCCGCGTTCGTCGTCCCCTCCGGGAACGTGATCGTGATCCTGATCTGGTTCTTCTCGTTCAGCAGCATCTCGAGCGCCGTCTCGGCGGGAACCTGCTTCGGGAGCTTGAAGCGGCCCGCCTTCAGCTCGGGCCACTTCCCGCTTTCCTGGGCGACCTTCCGGAACGTCTTCGTCGACTTCACGACGCCGGCCTCGGTCAGAAGATCGCCGACCTGTGTCTGGCTCGGGCCCATGGGGATGAGGACCTCCACGAACTCCCCGTTGCCCTCGCCGATGTAGTCGTCGGCCGTGCGCCACGACATGTAGGCGTCGTGGGTCTTCGAGTAGACGAACCAGCCGCCGCCGAACAGGATCGCGGCCGACAGCAGCACGGCGAACGCGCTGCGCGCGACGTAGCCGATCTTGCGCCAGTCCAGCTTGTCGTTGTCCACGAACCTACGGCTCACAGTTCCTCCCTCGGTGCCGGATCCCCCGCCAAGGCCCCGGAACGTTCCTCCACGTCGAGCGCGCGTTGCAGAATCTCGACGGCGGCGGCCTGATCGATCACCTGCCGCTGCTGCTTCGCGCGGCGCCCGGCGGAGCCCAGACTACGCGATGCCGAAACCGTGCTCATCCGCTCGTCGACCAACCGCACGCCCACCGGCGCGACCGCCTCCGCCAGCGCGGCCGCCCGCGCCAGGACGTACTCCGCGGCGAGCGCGCGCTCGCCGGACAGCGTGAGTGGGAGGCCGACGTAGATCGCGCCGGGCTCGTACTCCGCGACGATCGCGGCGAGGCCGCGCAGCTCGTCGGGACCGGCCTGGACGGTACCCACGGGGTAGGCGAACGACGTGCCCGCGTTGGCCGCGGCCACGCCGATGCGCGCCTTGCCCCAGTCGATCCCGAGGCGGACGGTGTCAGCCACGCGTCGCGAGCGCCTCGCGCACGGCGGCCAAGGCCTGGGGTGCGGCCGAGGCATCGGTGCCGCCACCCTGGGCCAGGTCCGGCTTGCCGCCGCCCTTGCCCCCGAGCGCCGCGCACGCGACGCCGATCAGCTGTCCCGCGCCGAGGCCGAGCCCGCGGGCGGCGTCGTTCGTGGCGACGATCGCCGTCGGCTTGTCCGCGCCGCCGACCAGCGCGACGACGGCGGGACCGGAGCCCAGCCGCTCGCGGAGGTCGAGGGCGAGCGTGCGAAGGTCGCCGCCGCCCACGCCCGGGGTCGCGACGCCGAGGTAACGGACGCCGTCGACGTCGACCGCCTGGCTCACCATGCCCGCGGCGTCGGCCAGCAGCCGCTCCGCGTTCAGGGCCGCGATCTGCTTCTCGGCGTCCTTCAGCTGCGCGACGAGGCGCTCGACTCGGCCGACGAGCTGGTCCGGCTGGACCCGCAGCGTGTCGGTGAGCTCGGCCACGAGGGCCCGCTCCGCGGCGAACTTGGCGAACGCGTCGGTGGAGACGAGGGCCTCGACGCGGCGCACGCCCGAGCCGATCGACGACTCGCTCAGCAGGTTCAGCACGCCGATCTCGGCGGTGGTGGCGACGTGCGTGCCGCCGCACAGCTCGCGCGACCAGGGGCCGGCCAGCTCGACCATCCGCACGATCGGCGGGTACTTCTCGCCGAACATGGCCATGGCGCCCAGCGCCTTGGCCTCCTCCAACGGCATCTGCTGCGCCGTGACCGCGTAGTTGGCCGTGATGGCCTCGTTCGAGACCGCCTCGACCTCGGCCTTGAGCTGGTCCGAGAGGCCCTGCGTGGAGGAGAAGTCGAAGCGCATGTAGCCGGGCTTGTTGTACGAGCCCGCCTGGGTGGCGTTCCGCCCGACGAGCTGGCGCAGCGCGGCGTGCACGATGTGCGTCGCGGTGTGCGCCTGGCACGATCCGTGGCGGGCCTCGGCGTCGACCCTCGCGTCGACGAGCGCGCCGACCGGCAGCTCGCCCAGCACCTCGACCCGGTGCACGACGAGCCCGGGGACGGGGCGCTGGACGTCGATCACGTCGAGGCTGAAGCCGTCGCCGACGATGGTGCCGCGGTCGGCGTCCTGGCCGCCGGCCTCCGCGTAGAACGGGGTCTCGGCCAGCACGATCTCGACGGTGGAGCCGTCGAGCGCCCGGTCGACGACCTTGCCGTCGGCGACGATGCCCCGCACGCGGGTCGCGACGTCGAGGTCGGTGTAGCCCAGGAACGGCACCTCGCCGGACTCGCGCAGCTCGCGGTAGGCCTCGGTGCTCTGCAGCCCACCCTTCTTCGCCTTCGCGTCGGCGCGGGCGCGGTCCTTCTGCTCCTTCATGAGCGCGTCGAACTTCGCGCGGTCGACGGTGAGGCCCTGCTCGGCCGCCATCTCCATGGTGAGATCGATGGGGAAGCCGTACGTGTCGTGCAGCTGGAACGCCTTGTCGCCCGGCAGTTCGGACGCCTTCTCGCCGCGCGCCTTTCCGACCGCGGTGTCGAACATCACGGTGCCCGACTGGAGCGTGCGGCGGAAGGTCTCCTCCTCCGCCTCCGCGGCCTGCGAGACGCGCGACCACGCGTCGTCGATGTCCGGGTAGGAGACGCGCATGAGGTCGCGCGAGACGGGAAGCAGCTCGCCGAGCACCGGGTCGCCGACGCCCAGCAGGCGCATGGCGCGGATGACGCGGCGCAGCAGGCGGCGCAGCACGTAGCCGCGCGCCTCGTTGCCCGGGGTCACACCGTCGGTCATCAGCATCAGGCCGGAGCGGACGTGATCGGCGATGACGCGGAAGC